>JAPUFX010000083.1 GCA_027293415.1 Candidatus Methylomirabilota bacterium | reverse complement strand
CAGGGATTGCGCCACCTCGGGATGGACTGGCCCCAGGACCTTTTCCCGTATTGCCAGCGCCCGTTTGTGCAGGGGCTCGGCCTCGGTGTACTTACCCTGGGCGTAATACACTTCCGCCAGATTGTTCAGGGATTGCGCCACAGCGGGATGATCTGGCCCCAGAGTCTTTTCCCGTATGGCCAGCGCCCACTTGAGAAGCGGCTCGGTTTCCGCATATTTGCCCTGGGCATGATACAGCACCGCCAGATTGTTCAGCGAGGCTGCCACGTGGGGATGGGTTGGCCCGAGGGCCTTTTCCCATATGACCAGCGCCCGCTTGTGTAACGGCTCGGCCTCGGCATACTTACCCTGAGCTCCGTACAGTTCCGCCAGATTGTTCAGGGTGGTGGCCACAGCAGGGTGATCTTTGCCTAGGGCGTTTTCCTCTATGGCGAGGGCGCGCTTGAATAAGGGCTCAGCGGCGGCATACTTGCCCTGGGCTCGGTACAGTTCCGCCAGATTGTTCAGGGAGGTGGCCGCCTTGGGATGGTTAGGACCAAATGTGTCCTCTGCAACTTTCAACGCTTCTTGGGCTACCTTGGCCGCTTCTGCATACCGCCCTTGTTGATAGAGGGTGCCAGCCCTGGCATTTAGCTCCTCCCACAATGCTTCCTGGGCATGAGCAGTTAAAAGCGTGGCCACCAGGAGGAAACAACTAAAAAGCAAAACGCCCCCTTGGGCTGTGCTCCGCCCGAGAAGGCGTCTGAGTCTGTGTTGCACCAACGACTGTGCCAGAGGTGGGCCGAGGCCTATGGTTACCCCGGTTTCACTGGACTGCCTTTGGGGAGCCTATCCCCCATGCGACCACGTGGAGGGTCGTCAATGATCCGCTTCTATCACGAATAACCCTATGACAATGGCAAAGGGGACGCAATGACGGGTGGCAGCTATTCGTATGATCTAGGTCATTTCAGAAGATGGGAAGGTAGGCCCAGAACACATATACAACTGAGCGGTTCTTTATTCACAACCCGTTGTTTACAGGTGTCCCAAAAACCTGCCGCGGAAACACCATAATAAGGAGCCAGGAACCGGGGCTTTATACGACTAAAATGTGTGTCCCAGAACCAGGTGGTTTTGGGAAGGGCCGTGTATACTTCCGGCAACCAGCACCTTCTCTGTCAACAGAATCGCCAGGCCCCGCTGGGGCACGTAGCGCTGGCCCCCGTTTCGGTCCGCCCCTCTCTCCTCTACTCGAGAACGCGGACAGACCGGTCAGAACTGTCCTGCCTGAAAAATTCGAGTTCGAATACTTCTGCATACGTAGTCATCTGTAAATTCTCTTGTGCACTTGTGCGGTTAACCCTTAAAACGCGTTCATCCAGGCCATGGTTTCTCGTATTTAAGTTCCGCTGCTGCTGGGATTCGTGGAACCGCAACAACTGGCCCTTCCACTCTGCATCTTTTTCTCCAAATACCGTATAGACATCGTGGCGCATGCTGATGGTCTTCGGATCTCTGTTTAAGAATGCTGTAATCGAATAGCCCGCCCCTGAAGCGATTCTTCGGAAGATAGAATACGTCCTGTGATGGTCAATATTTGTATCGTTGCCGTGAGGAAGAAAAACGACATCCGGCCGCATTTGTAGAAAATGATCCCGAACACGATCAACATTCACCTCGTTCTCAATGATATCGCCCATATGATCTTCCTCAAGCCTCAGAAAGCTCAGGTGTGATTCTGGCAATCCAAAAAATGTACAGCTTTCCCTTTGTTCACTTTCCCTTATTTCACCTTTTGCTTTTCTAGTAGGAGCAGAGCAAAACCCATCCTCCACTCCACTGGCCCCAGAACTCAGGACGGCCACATATATGAGGTTCCCATTATCCTTGAAAAACCGCATTGTGATCCCTATTTCATCAAAATCATCTGGGTGAGGGGCCAGAACCAACGTGACTAGCTCCTTGGGGACTTGGATTGAATGAAGAAAAACGGGCATCCCAGCTGCAAATAAGTCTTTCATGTCCATACGTAACCCCTCCGCCGTCCCTTCAATCGGAGCAAGAGAGTTTACACTGCGAGCTTGAGGAGTTGGCGGAGGCGCGCTTCAGTGCCCGTCAAATCGTTGGCGCGGGCCGCCTCGGTCATGGCGCGAAGCCGAGGGTAGTTATTCCGTTGCTCTTCCAAAAGATCCCGAGCGAAGGAGCCGTCGCGGATCTCATGGATGATCTGTCGGAACTCAGCGAATCTAGACCTTGCTATGCTCGGGTTGCCACTGGAAGGTGCCATCGGGGAGGGGGATCTCTTTGAAGTCGCCAAACAGGTGTGGTGCCTCTTTTTTCATGATCTCGGCCACCTTTCCGAATACCAGGCGGATCTCCACCTCGGCCCCCGGCTCGGTCCGGGCCTCGATGACCCACCGGAGTGTCCTGGCGTTGGCCGACCAGATGATCGTGGTCGCTAACCCGTCGGGGGCGACACGACGCATGGCTGAGGTGAGGACCTTCTTTTCGTGGAATGGTCGCCCTTCGATCGCCAGGACGTCCGCCATTCGCTGCTGAGCCTCCTCACTCTTCCGGACGGCCTCTTCGAAGAGTGCCAGCGCCTCAGGATTCTCACGGATGTCGGGTGGCAGCCACATCCCGATCTCTGTCAGGCGCACGAAGCGGAGGCTCTCTTGACTGATCGCGGTCCCGGCCCGATGCCTCACAAGTTCGTGGGTGTTCCCGGACACTACCGGCTTCCCATTTCGACGCACAAACAGAAGCCCGTTTGGCACCTTCACGCAATGAATCGTTCCGCTGTAGTAGACGATTCTGTCATGGCGTTTACCGCCGTGGTTGACGAGCGGATGAGTACGTCTCTTGACCAAAGAGACGATATAGCAGGGACGCAGGTTCTTGAACACTTGGCCACTTTTCATCCGGCGTTCCAAACCAGTTCGGTCATCCAAGCGGATGTTAGCTGACCATCCCGCTTTAATGGCAAGCACCTGGATATCATCGGCCATGTCAGGAGACGTGGTGTAGATGACCCAGTGATGGGCATCCTTGCGTTTGCTCCCATCACCCTCAACTAGGGCTTCGAGGAGAATGCGAATCAGTTTAGGGCCCCATGAATGCACGAGGCCGGGCACTCGTTTGTAATGAGCACCAACGCTGCACGAAACAAGAAAATCACGCAAAGCAGTATGCTGGGTTCGCACATTCCCAGGCCCAGTTGCTGGAATGTAGGCCGGTAAGCCCATAGCCCGGATGTTCTCGGCCATCGCTTCAAGTGCCGGACCTCTATTTTGGGCCAGAACGATCTGGTGCCCGTTGATACTGCCTTCGGCCAACCAATGCCCAAGGAATCGAGCAAAAGGCTCGGCAGGGAACTCTGCTCCGGGATAGTAACGTGTTGCTGTACGATCCCGGTCGTGTCGCTGGTATGTCCGATAGGTGCCAGGTACACGAATGACGCCTCCATCCTGGCCCTCCCACCGCGCCGTCTTCTGGTACTGGACCCTTTTGCCCATAATCCCTGATGCTAGCTCGATTCGGTAGGGCTGCTCCCCGCGCTTTGCCGCCTGCGTGTCAAACTTTCTGACCCACATCCGATGCTGTGGCGTTACAAGTAGATCAACCTGTTCGGAGCATATCCTGTACATAGGCCCATCGTATTTAGACCCGAAGTGTTCCTCAGCCCGTTGGTACTCCAACCTGTCAGTATCGGGGTTGAGCGTAGCGAAGAGCTCGGTTCCATCCACCTTGGGCCAGGGTTTCCATCCCTCGGAGGTTAACACCTCGGTATCCGCGTCATAACAGAACACGCGACTGACATTGAAGAAAGCAAAGCTCCAGCTAGCATGCTCCAGGACGCTGCCGTGCTTGACGCTCAGAATGTTTTCGAGGTAGGCCTTGCTCCCCTCCCGGACCTTGGTGACATTGGGATTGAGACCCGGCTCAAAGGACCGATAACAGGACCGTCCGGCGATTTCGATGAGCTTCTCAGCTCCCGAGGGGGCATCGGTGTCCCAGCCAGAGGCACCCACCGCTTGCAGATACGCGGTAAGCCCTTCATCATTGATCGCCGGCCGGGCCAGGAGAAAGATCTGCGGTTCTACCTGCTTCATAACACCCTCCACTCGGGGCTATTCTGATGACCGGAAGCTCCACCCGTCAAGGGAAATCCACCCAATCCGGCTGGGACGCTAGAATGCTGGCACGCTGGAATGCTTTCAAGTTTGAAGAGCTCTACGACGTTCTCCTTTTGAGCCTGCTAGCCTGCTAGCGTCCTAGCGTTCTAGCGCCCTAGAAAGGCAATGATGCGGAAACGAGCAGGTAGCGGCCCAGAAATTCACCGAGAAAGACGGTAATGACGGCGACGTAATAGAAGCCGGTGGCCGCCTGCACATTGGGAAGACGCAGGCAATTTAAAATCACCAGCGCGACCACTAACGAGGCGCCAATCCCGACGAACATCCGGCTCACGAGGAGGACCCAGTGCTCTCCCAAAAGTCGCACCCACTCCCCGCTCCCAGGACCAAATCCGTAGACCAGGAGGGTGAAGATAGCCGGAAGTGCACCCTGAAGCAGGATAACCATACAGAAGACATCGGAAACGCGCTTGATAAGCCGGACGGGCAGGTGAGGCTCGTTCAAGTACCGATGCCCCAAGAGCAGCCCGATCAGCGCCATCCCGAGGATGAGGGCCGAGGTGAGGGCATTCGTCGTTCCCATGATGACGCCCAACGACCCAGCCGCGGGGATGGGATAGCGCAAAACATCGAAGACCAACAGGACCAAGCCTGCCAGGATGGCCAGCCGATGAAGGACTCCTGCTCCAGGACTTCTCGGGAAAAACCAGGTCAGTGTAAAGGCCAGCAACAGGGCGGCAAAAAGGACGCTTAACCACAGCACGACGCCCCCTTGCCCCATTGAACGCCACAGGGCAAGACCCTCAATCGCAAGGAGAATCAGACCACAGATCCGATAAAATTGGCGGCTGATGGCCTCAGACGGGATTAAGAGCAGGGCCACCATGCCGCCAACCGCGACCTGGTGCAGGAAAGAGACGAAGGCCTGTCCCAGTTGGTCCATCGTCCTCAACGATCAATAAGCAGGCGTACGGAATGTGCCAGACCGCGCGGAAGCAATCGGCGAAATCTATCACGCTTTCTGGTAAATTTCCCCGCCACTTTTCACAAACTCCGCCGCCTTTTCCTGCATCCCTTTCTCCAGGGCCTCGGACTCGGACACGCCCTGGCTGGCTGCGTAATCCCGCACCTCCTGGGTAATCTTCATGGAGCAAAACTGGGGACCGCACATGGAGCAGAAGTGTGCGACCTTCGCGGAATCCTTGGGCAATGTCTCGTCGTGGAGTTCGCGTGCCCTGTCCGGGTCCAGCCCGAGGTTGAACTGGTCGACCCACCGGAATTCGAAACGCGCCTTGGAGAGGGCGTTATCGCGAAGTTGCGTGCCGGGATGACCTTTGGCCAGGTCCGCTGCGTGCGCAGCGATCTTGTACGTGATGATGCCGTCCTTCACATCATCTTTGTCCGGCAGCCCCAAATGTTCCTTAGGGGTGACGTAACACAGCATGGCGCAACCATACCAGCCGATCATCGCCGCGCCGATTGCAGAGGTGATATGGTCATAGCCGGGCGCGATGTCAGTGGTGAGCGGCCCCAAGGTATAAAACGGCGCTTCGCCGCATGCTTCCAGCTCTTTGTCCATGTTGATCTTGATGAGGTGCATGGGAATGTGACCCGGCCCTTCGATCATGGTCTGCACGTCGTGTTGCCACGCGATCTTGGTCAGCTCGCCCAGAGTATCCAATTCGGCGAACTGGGCTTTGTCGTTGGCGTCGTAGATCGAGCCGGGGCGCAGGCCGTCGCCCAGCGAGAAGCTGACATCGTAGGCCTTCATGATCTCGCAGATTTCCTCGAAGTGGGTGTACAGAAAGCTCTCCTTGTGATGTGCCAGACACCACTTTGCCATGATCGACCCGCCACGCGACACGATGCCGGTCATCCGCTTTGCGGTGAGCGGGACATGCGCCAACCGTACCCCAGCGTGAACAGTAAAATAATCCACACCCTGCTCGGCCTGCTCTATGAGGGTGTCCCGGAACATCTCCCACGTCAGCTCCTCGGGCTTACCGCCCACTTTTTCCAGCGCCTGGTAGATCGGGACCGTACCGATCGGGGCAGGGCTGTTGCGGATAATCCATTCCCGCGTTTCGTGGATATTCTTGCCGGTGGACAGATCCATCACGGTATCCGCACCCCAGCGCGTCGCCCAGGTCATCTTTTCGACTTCCTCCTGGATCGACGAGGTAACCGCAGAATTGCCGATATTGGCATTGATCTTAACCAGGAAGTTTCGGCCGATGATCATCGGCTCGCTCTCGGGATGATTGATGTTGGCCAGGATAATCGCCCGGCCCCGGGCCACCTCTGAGCGCACAAATTCCGGCGTGATGACAGGGGGAATACTGGCGCCAAAACTTTCGCCCTGGTGCTGGCCGATCAATATTTCTGACAGATTTTCACGCCGCTGGTTTTCACGTATGGCGATAAATTCCATCTCAGGGGTCACTATGCCGCACCGCGCATAGTGCATTTGTGACACGTTCATGCCGGGTTTGGCACGGCGCGGCTTGCGCTCGAGATGAAAGCGCAGCTCCGTCAGCCTGGGATCGGTCAGGCGCTTGTGGCCGTATTCCGAGCTGGGGCCGGGAAGCTCTTCGGTATCGTTGCGCTCGATAATCCACCGGTCGCGCAGAGGGGGCAGACCGCACCGAACGTCAATCTTGACGGAGGGGTCCGTATACGGTCCGGATGTGTCGTACACATAAATAGGCGGGTTCTTTTCAGGTCCAAAACTGGCGGGGGTATCAGACTGGGTGATTTCCCGCATCGGCACCCGGATATCGGGCCTCGAGCCCTCTACATACACCTTCGTCGAGTTCGGCAAAGGCTTGATCGCCGCCTGGTCAACTTCAGCAGTCAGGTTGAGAAACTCTGGATTCGCACTCATGTCAGACTCCTCATCTCCTCGGTAATGACTTCCCCGAGAGCGTGATGCATTTGGTTTCCGTGCACATGGACATTGCTACGACAAAAAGAAAAGCGCCAGGTTCATTTACCCGCGCTTTGGCTGTCTTTCTCAGACACCTCCCTCCGCTGGCATTATCCAGATCAGGTTCGACGGTCGTCCCGGGACTAACGGGACCTCTCAGCTCGCTTCCGCGAGCTCCCGTGGTCCTCCCCATTGTTGTTTTCTCCCTATCACGCCCTCCTGGTTTTGTCAACTATCCCGCACGCTTTCCGAATCCCCGATCTTTCGAAAACCGGCTTTTCCAATGCCTTTCTGCTGCCCGCCACAGATGCGAAGGTAGACCTCGCCCCCGGCGGTGAGCAGCATGCCCGCAGAGAACTTACGTCCCGGGATCGGGAAGGCGTATGCCTATAGCACCCCACACCTCGATAGAGGCCGTGGTAGACGCAAAGCCCCTCGGGGATTTCCAGGACCGGACACATGCGTGGACCTCCGTGGAGAAGCACAGAAGGCGCAGATCCAAGAGGAATTTGCTTCGTCAGGCACATACGCTCCGGACAAATTGCAAACGGCATGCCGAGGCCTCTCTCTGGATAAAAGGAAGTCATCACATGTCCAGGAAAGAAGGAGTCAGGTCAGATGAGATGGAAAGGATCAAGGAAAAGAACGGCGGGTTGTTCTGCGATGGCCGGGCCGCTTGGCCGCAGGTGGCCGGGACGGAGGGGCGGTCTTGAGAAAGAGTTCATCTTCAGGCCACTCCACTGGGATCTTGTAACCGACCAGGGCCTCGATAGCGGGCAGGGCAAGGACATACTTTTCGTCGGCCAAGGTGATGGCTTTCCCCGAGGCCCCTGCTCTGGCAGTCCGACCTATCCGATGGACATAGTCTTCGGGATCCTGTGGCACATCGTAGTTGACCACATGAGTCACCCCTTCGATATGGAGACCTCGGGAGGCAACATCTGTCGCCACCAGAATCGGGAGTTCCCCTCTTTTGAAGGTTTCGATCACTTTGAGTCGTATTCTCTGATCGATATCGCCGGTGATGGCCCGGCTTTGGTAGCCGTAGAGGGTAAGTCGGTCGGCGAGCCCCTGGGCACCCCGCTTCGTGTTGGTGAAGATCAGAATCCGTTCTCCCCGCTCCCGCTTCAATAGCCCCAGAAGAAGGGGAAGCTTCTCCTCTCGAGACACATGGTACAGAACCTCTTCCACCTGCGCGACGGTTAGCTGTTCTGGCGTGGCGGAGACTTTGACAGGATTGTTCATGAACTCGTAGGCCAGTTCCATCTCCCGATAGCCTAATGTAGCCGAGAAGAGGAAAGATTGGCGGAGGTGGTAAGGCGGAAGGCGCCGCATGATGTACCGGATATCCCTGATGAACCCCATGTCGAACATTCGATCCGCCTCGTCGATCACTACCACCTCGATAGCCTTGAGGCTGTACACGCGCTGTCTCGAATAATCGATGAGACGCCCGGGCGTTCCCACCACAATGTCCACCTTCTGGCGCAGGGCCTCCCGCTGCCTGTGGTAGTCGATCCCCCCATAGACAGCGAGGATATTCAGGCGGGTGAACTGTCCCAGAAGCCGGGCGTCCTCATAGATCTGCACCGTGAGCTCCCTGGTAGGGGCGACGACAATGGCCCTGGGGAGAGCTGGTGCGGTGACCCGATCACTTCGAAGGAGACGAGTGAAGCAGGCAATGAGGAAGGCCGCCGTCTTCCCGGTCCCTGTCTGGGCATGCCCGGCTACATCTTTCCCCTCGAGGATCAGGGGCAGGGTCAGCTCCTGAATTTGGGTGCAATGGGTGAATCCGGCCGCCTCGATACCTCTCAGCACCGGTTTGGGAAGGTTGAGAGTCTGAAATGCGACCGGTTTGCCCATCACCTGTTTCTTTTCCGTTCACACCTTGGCTTGTTTGAGGGCATCAACCTAGCCCGCATTATTCACGGACGGAGTGTCTTCGTCAATAATGCGCCTGCAGGTGCGGGCTCGGCCGCACCGGCAGGTTTCGACTGGCCGCTCCCACGGCCTGCTCAAGGCTAGCCCTGAGCGACGCCCCGCAAACGCGGGGCGGAGTCGAAGCCCGGAGGGCAGATTATTCACTTCCATGTGAATAATCCGGGCTAGGAAAGCAGGAATGGCCAAAGTGCATGAAGGCTCTCTCCGATTCTGGGACCGTACCAGGAGAGGAGCTTGCCGTCAATGAAGTGAACGCGACCGGTCATGAGCGCTGGGATGACGTCTTCAAACGGTTTGAAATCTTCCAGATGCCTGGGGAGGAAACGATACGGCTCGTCGGGAAGGAGGATGACTTCCGGCTTGAGATCTGCAACTTCCGCTAACGAGATTTGAGGGTAACGCTCGCTCTTGCCGGCGAAAATATTTTCCCCCCCGCAGGTCCGGAGCACGTCATGGATATACGTATCTCGATTGATGGACATGTACGGCCTGCGCCAGATGGGGCAGAAGATCCGCACCGGTCCTTGTCTCGTGGCCTCGGCGGAGATTCCCCGATACACCTCCTCAAGGGATCGAGCGATCGCCCCTGCCTCCTCCTCGGTCCGGGTCACACGACCAAGGTCCAGAATCATCGCGACTCCCTGCTCCACTGTCCGAGGATAGGTCGTGTAGACGGCAATCCCCATCGCCGCCAAGGCGTCAACATCTTCGCGACGGTTCTCCTCCACATTGGCTACGATCAGGTCAGGCCGGAGGGATTGAATCGTTTTGAGGTCTGGATCCTTCTGCCCACCGACCTTGGGCTTTTGAGCGACACCGGCCGACGGCTCAGTACAGTAGCGGGTCACGCCCACCAGACGTTCGCCAAGGCCCAGGACGAAAAGGGTCTCAGTGATGCTAGGGACGAGGGAGATGATTCGGGAAGGGAAAACGGGAAGGCACACGCGCCTCCCCGCTGCATCCACGACGTCAATCGACATAAGCCGACCCCCCTTCTACGCACCATGGTCCCCACGGGGGGCTGCGACGGACGCGGAAGGGATGGGGAACTTTTATTGGTAATTGAAGAACATGGTCATGGCTCTCCGGGCAAAGGATGCTGTCAGGAAAAGATCCCTGAAAAATGCAACCGCGAGCCGCAAGGGACGGATATTCCAGAATCGCCAGCTACGGACCTGCTCCCACGTTCTGACCCACAATCTGTGCAGGTCCTGCCGAGAATAGATGACCCTGTTACTCAGGGGATCGAACCTGATGTACCGGAGGTCGAACTTTGACGGAAGCCCCTCTCTGAAGCTCGAGTAAGCCTCTCGCCATTCTTGAATCTTCAGACCATTCCAGGCCTCTTTGTGAAGGTCGCCCAGCTGGTCGAGCCACCTCCTGGTGGTCCCATCTTCCGCCACAAGACGTCCACGAATCTTCTGGATCCTGGTCTGGATACCTCCCCATTTGTGCAGGAACGCATCCAGATCTTTGCGACTGATCAGTATCTTCGAGGCAAGGTCATCAAATGGATCGAGCAACGCCCTCGCCCTGGCCGGGAGGGTCGTCTTGGCATTATTATACGCCTGTTGCCACTCCGCAATCTTCAAGGTCTGCCAAATCTCACCTTGAATATGCTGAATCTCCTCGGAAAATCGCTTTTCCGCCTCACTCCTCGGACGGGTCTGGAGCCAAACTTCCTCCAACTCCTTGAGATAGCGGGCCCAGGAGACAAAGAGACGTGTGACCTCCTTCGTCCGCTTCCAGAGATGGACCGGTAACGAATCGATGGAGAACCCGGGTCTCCGGGATCGCCGGTCCTTCAGACGGAAAAATCCGGCAATCATCGGGTGTTCCTTCTCGATCAGGGCCGCATTCTTGTACCAAATGAGGTTCACGAACAGGTTCCAGTAGACGCCGGGGTTGTGGCTCCACCGTGACAGGATCTTGATGAGATTTTCCTTGCTGAAAAACGTTTTCCATGCGTTCTCGTACACCTCGGTCCATTCCTCAGCAGTCATATGGGGATGGTGGACCGTCGGATGAAACGAATCCCGCTTGTTGAAATCAGGATCCATCCATTCCCCTCGCTTTTTCATCTCCAAGTGATCGTGAGAGCCCGGCAACGGCGTCAGCATAAAGAACGACGCCATATCCACATGAATCTCGTCCATGAGATATTGGACATCACGGGGGACCTGTTCCTTGGTATCGAAGGGAAGGCCGATGATATACCCGGCGTGAACATATACACCCGCCTCGTGCCACTCGCGGATGATGCTCGCATACTCTTCGGTCTTGTTCTGCGGCTTCCCGCCGGCTTTGAGATTTTCCGGATTCACGCTTTCCATGCCGATGAACACCTGACTACAGCCGGCCTCGGCGGCCAGGCGCACAAAGTCCTTCGGCTTGCGCGCCAGGTCCACCTGCATCGCGAACGAGAAAGGAATGCCTTCCTGCCGAATTCGGATGAGTACCTCGAAGGTCTCACGCCACAGCTTCTTCCGGGCAAAATTGTCGTCCGTGAAGAAGTAAAAATCGACCCCGTGTTCCCGATGGTTGCGCCGCACGAGCTCGGCGATCTCCTCAGAACTCCGCTCCCGCATCGTCCGGCCCTGCACATTGATAATGGTGCAAAAGGTACACGCAAAGGGACAGCCGCGGGAGGTGTCCACGGTCCCGAAAGTAGGTCGCGCGAAGTGCTGCATCGTTTTGGGACTCATGACCGGGTGGGGGGCCTTCTCGATATCTACGAGACTCTTGAGGTCCTGGGCAAAGGAGTACAGAGGCTTGGCTTGCCCATTGACGACATCGGCCAGAATGCCCTCCCATTTCCCCTCGATCTCGCCGGACACGACAACGATTCCCTCGCGTATGAGCTCCTGGATGTCCGGCTCCTGCGGGCCGAGCATGTTGACCGTCCCACTGGTATGGAAGCCGCCCATGATCACATCAATCCCATGAGCGCGGAACTGCTTCCCCAGGTCGAGCGCCCTCGGAAACTGGTTCGTCTGCACGCCGACCAGACACACGATCAACTTCGTGGCAGGGCGGCGGCCCCATTGAACGATTTTCTTGACAGGGACTTTTTCCGTCGTCTCATCAAAGGTATCTACCGCAAATTCGATGTCGCCGAAGAGCCCACGCCTTTTGACATCCTCGGTCAAGCCGTTCAAGACACTGAGGGTGTTGCTCGGCAACACCCCTTTCCAAAACCGGATCACATACCCATCATCGTCATACTTCGACGGCTTGATCAGAACGACGTGCACGGTTCGGTACTGTTTGGTCTGGGGCAAAAGATCAATATACTCCGAGCTCTGAAGCTCGGGGGAAGCGTCAATGACAGGCAGCGGTGCAGGGCCCACGTGGTACCTCCTTTTTCGTGCCGAACTCCCGAATGGTTCGGATGAATTATCCCAGGATCTCGTATCGTGTATTCCGGACGCGGGGGACATACCCGGCGTCCCTGATCACCCGTTCGATCTCCTCCCGAGAGGCCATGAATTTTGCCCCACCGGCGGAGACCACCCGCTCCTCGAAGATCGTGCTCCCCAGGTCGCTGATCCCGTAGTGGAGCGCGATCTGGGCCACCTTGGGCCCCTGGGTCAGCCAAGAAGCCTGGATATTGTCAAAGTTATCCAGCATCAGCCGAGCCACCGCCATGGTCCGGAGGTAGTCAAACGCCGAAGCCCTCTTCCCGTTTAATGTGGTCCCCTCGGGCTGGAAGTTCCAGGCCACGAAGGCGGTGAACCCGCGTGTCTCGTCTTGCAGGGACCGGAGCCGGAGGAAATGCTCCACCCGCTGCTCCGCCGTCTCGACCGACCCAAACATCATCGTGGCGCTCGACGGGATCCCGACCTGATGGGCCGTCAGCATGCAGTCGAGCCATTCCTGCACCGTGTCCTTCAAAGGGGAAATGACCTGCCGCACTTCTTCCACCAGGATCTCTGCCCCCCCTCCGGGGATCGACCCAAGGCCGGCCGCCTTCAATCGCAGGAGGGTCTCCCTGAGCGAAAGCTGAGAGATCTTGGCCAGGTAGATCAGCTCGGCCGGTGAGAGGCCGTGGATGTCGACCGGAAAACGCTCCTTGATAGCCTGAAAAGTGTCCTCATAGTAGTCGATCTTGAGCGCCGGGTTCAAGCCTCCCTGAAAGAGAACCTCGGTGCCGCCGTGATCGACGAGTTCCTGGATCTTCTCGAAGATCTCCTCTCGGGAGAGGACGTAGCCCTCGTGGTGACCGGGCAGGCGGTAAAAAGCGCAGAACGAGCACTTTACCCAGCAGATGTTGGTATAGTTGACGATCCGGCCAATGACATAGGTCACCTCCCGGTCCGGACGCTTCCTTCGCCGCACCGTATCGGCCAGGAAGGCTAAAGCCGGGAGGTTGGTTACCCCAAAGAGGGTCAGGCCGTCCTCAGTCGTGAGCCGCTCTCCAGCCAGGACCTTCGTCTCAACCTCTTTGAATCGTTCTGCTCCGTTCCCCGACATGCAATTTCCTCGCCCGGACCCCTCAGCACCTCGCTGAAGGCTGCCTACGCGGCTACCATCACGTTATAGAGTGCATCGCGCTCCACCGGCACCCGTCCCGCTTCGTTGACCAGATGGAGGAGCTCCTGATGGTTCAAAACCTGGTGATCGGACGTGGTTCCCAGGGCATGGGTAATCTCGTAGTGATTCACCGTCCCGTCGAGGTCATCCGCCCCGTACCAGAGGGCCAGCTGGGCAACCTGGGGCGTGATCATGATCCAGAAGGCCTTGATGTGAGGAAAGTTATCCAGGAGCAGACGAGCGATCGCAATTTCCCGGAGATTCTGTTGCCCTGTGGTCAGCGGGATATGCTCGAGCTCAGTCCGGGCGGGGTCGAAGGCCAAGGGGACAAAGCATTGAAACCCTTTGGTCTCATCTTGCAGCTCCCGGATGTGGAGGAGATGCTTGACCTTTTCCTCCACCGTCTCAATATGACCGTAAAGCAACGTTGCGTTCGACTTGAGCCCCGCGCGGTGGACCTCCCGGGACACCTCAAACCACCCTTCGTTATCCAGTTTGGCTCGGAAGAGCTCCTCATGGACCCGCTCGCTGAAGACCTCAGCTCCGCCTCCCGGACAGCAGGTCAGTCCCGCATCCTTGAGATCTTCGAGGACGTCCGCCAGAGGTTTTTTCGCAACTCGGGCGATCTGGGCCAGCTCAATCATCGTAAAGGCCTTGATCTGGGCATCAGGACGGGCCATCCGGACCGCCCTCAGAATGTCCAGGTAATATTCATACGGAAGCTTGGGGTTGATTCCCGCCACCATGTGGATCTCCCGGATCGCCTGATGGCGGTACTCATCCAAACGGGCGATGATATTGTCCGCAGTCAGCACGTAGCCCCTGGGGTCCCCTGGCTTGGCGTAGAAGGAGCAAAATTTGCAGAGCTTATTACAAATGTTGGTGTAATTGATATGGAGGTTCCGGACATAGTAAGTGGCACAGCCGTTCATGCGTTCCCGGACGTGGTTGGCCAAGGCTCCCACGGCGGTGAGGTCTGGTGTCTGATAGAGCCGCAGGCCATCCTCGTAAGAAAGGCGCTCCCCTTTCAGGATCTTTCCGTACAGGTCCGTCAGGCCGGCCCGAGCAACTAGTACTTCCACCTCGACCTCGCGATTCATGGTTCACCGCTCAGGGATCGTGAACCATGAACGGTGCACTGTGAACGATCTTACTCGCCAAGAACCTGGAACTGAACGCTCCGCTCTTGCGGGCCATCCAGTTCCGCAAAGATGATACTCTGCCAACGACCGAGGACCACATCTCCAGCGCGAACCGGAAGGGTCAGGGTTCGGGCCAGCAACATCGATCGCAGGTGTGAACCGGCGTTACCCCGGGTACAGTCGGAATACCGGGGATCGTTATGTCGGTAGTCGCCGTTCTCCTCGACGAGGTGGGCGAGGATGTTTTTCATATCCTCGATGAGGGCGGACTGAAACTCATTAATGAACAGGGCGGCAGTCGTGTGCAAGGTGTTCAAGAGCAACACACCCTCACGAATCGGGTGCTTGATCAGACAGTCCCGGACCATCTGGGTAATGTCTAACAACTGCATCGGCTCCTTGGTCTCGACCGGGATCGTCTCAAAGGCAATTCTCATGCAATCTTCCTCCACGTTGTTGGCATCATCCTGCGTGACTCATTCTCACTCCAAGATAGACGATGACGGCCCCCAACGTTGCAGCGACCAGATACCACCGTTGCAACGGCTTGACAAGTTGCATTCCCTTGGCGGCACCCTCCGCGTCGGGCTGCTCGTCTGCTCCGGGAAGCGCCCGGAGCAGCCTCGGACCAAGCGCAAAGAATGTAAAGCAACTCACCATGACCAGGATGAACACGAAGAGAAGCTTGAGGGCCAGCACCTCAAAAAGCCTGGGGACGTACTCAGGTCCCAGCGTTTCCTTGACCGGTGTCAGCGCGATTGCTCCTGTCAGGATCGCGAGGCCCAAGCTTGCGAGGCTCACAGGATGAAAGATCCGAATCACCCCTGCCAAAAAGTGTAGCCCCTCCGCATCGAGCCCTCGCCGTTTGAGTGCCGGGATCAGGACTGCCCCCAGGAACACAGTCCCACCCAAGTAGGCCACGACTGCCACGGTATGCAGAAATGCCATGAGCACGCCAGGCCCGCCAGTCTACGTTCAATCAGCACTGTGAAAGCCTAACCCCGCAATATAGAGGGTTTCACCCCTGGCGTCAATAAGCTTTACAGGGGGGGTGTCTCTTTGATGAACGCTCGCATCAGACGGGCAACTTCCTCTGGCTGGTCCTCAGGGAGGAAATGCCCTGCGTCCTTCACAACCACCAGCCGGGCCGACGGCAACTGATCAGCGAGGCGCTGCCCGATCATGACCCCCTGGAAGTCATCGGCCTTCCCCCAGAGAATGAGCACCGGAACAGTCAGGCGTTCGATCTCGGCAGCGCGGATGAGGATGTCCCGGTTATTGAGAGCGCGAGCACAGTGAAGATAGGCCTCTCTTCCCTGCAAACCAACAAAGTGACTGGCATATTCCCCGACCAGGGCGTCCGTCACCCGCTCCTTGTGGAAAATCCCCTTAAAGAGCACCTCCTTGAAGCCGGTGCGCAGATCGAGTGTCTTGGGATCCCAGGCCGGGTCCTTAAGCTGCTCGATCTCGTGAAGCGGCCATGAATCGTATGCCACCGTACCCACCAAGATGAGGCGTCTCACCAGCTCAGGTCGATCCAGGGCGAGGAGCTGGGCTACTCCACCGCCGATATCATTGCCCACGACCGTAGCATGTGTCAGTCCGACTCTCATCATGAACTCTGCGACGTACCCGGTCTGGGCCGGGATCGAGAGATCCGCCTTTACCGGTTTGTCAGAATCTCCGTATCCCAGCAAGTCAATCGCATACACGGTAAAGTCCGTGGCGAGCAAGGGAATCACGTTCCGCCAGAGATACGTGGACGTGGGGATGCCGTGAATCAGGACGATTGGTTCACCCTCCCCCTGCTGGACATAGGCGATGGCACCCTTCCTGATGTCTACTCGCGTTTTCTCCACAACCCCCCTCTAGAACTAGAAAGCCATAGCAAGGCCCATTCCAACAAGACGAATGTCTCCTCACTCATAAAAGACATTTGAATTCAATTAGATACGAGATCGTAACCAGGGGTATCTTACACCCTTGTCTTTTTTTTGCAACTCTGCCAGTTCCATCTGTTGAAAGAAAACCACAGGGGTCGGTCAGTCCGCTTGCCAGGTCTTCCACAGGGTCCGAGGACGACGGCCCTCACAATCCTATCCGCGACAAGACCAATACGGCCACGATCCCGGCCCCCATCCCCATCACAGCGTTCTTCGAACGAACCGCGACGAGGACCGTCAGAGCCAGAGCCAGACTCCGAAAGCTCAACGTGACAGGGGCTGGAGCCCCCTTGGCGAGCCCATACCACACGAAACTCGCGATGATCGAGTAGGAGAGGAATTGAAACCATCGAATCATGCGGGGATGGAAGCGCGGGACCAGCAGGAAGGGAAAGATCCGGATCAGATATGTCGCCAGCCCCATCCCCAGAATGATTACGACCTGCTCTCCCACCATATCTCCACCCCGATGGCCCCCGTGGCCACGATGACCGCATTGAGAATGAGCCCCCATCCCGGCACCAGCCTTTCAACCACCGGTGTGGTCAGAAAGGCTACCCCGACCAGCAGGATTGATTGCCGCTCCTTGAGCTCTGCGGCTAACAGCGCGCTCAGGTAGGCGGGAAAGACGAACTGGATACCCTCCTGAAATCCCCCTGGGATTCGAACTCCAAAGAGGTATCCCACCGCGGTTCCCAGTACGTAGCAGGTGTAACTGGGGATCGCTACTCCCAGAAAGTACAGGAACTTATCCTGCTCCGATTTCTTCTGAAAACCGAGAAAGGAGACGGTAAAGGTACTGACACTGATGAGATGTGCCGCCGGCATCAATGCCGCCTTTCGAACGCGGCCGAAATGTGGTGCAAGGGTAAAGCTCATAATGGCAAAGCGAAGGTTGATGACGAAGGTACTCAGAAGGATCTGCACGGCCTGGCCCCCAAGGGGAATGAGCTCGAGGGCAGGGAACTGCGCTGGAGCAGCAAAGACGATCGCTGACATGAGCACGCCCTCGCCTAGGGAGAGACCCGCGGTATGGGCCGCGATCCCGAGGGCCATCGTGATGCCAAAAAACCCGAAACAGACCGGGACCGCCGCGCGGGCTCCTTCCCGGAAGCTGGCAAACTTCTCACGCGTCTGCACTGATTTTGTTCTCTTTTCTCCTACTGCTTTGGATTGGCCGTACGGTAGTCCTTGACGAACTGATCCATCCTATCCCACACACTTGGGAGAATGCGGAGCAAGCTCTGTGCCCCCACGAGACCAACTGCCCCTGTACCCCACGTTGTTCCACGCCCCACTAACTTGGAATCACGAAGGAGGACCACGTCTTGGACCAAGTTCAGTTCAATGCCGAAGGCGTAGATGTAACCCGCCACATCCTTGTGCGTAGTCACCTTGAGGACCAGATGTGGGATACCGGGGGTGCTCATGACTTCTACTCGGTTGACGACGCGGATATCAGCCCGTCGGAGCTGCAGTTCAATATCCGTTTTCAGACCTGCCCTGGTCACATCGCTTTGTCCCGGCGGCATAACCCCCGTGACGTCGACAAACACGCCCGAGAGCCCGGCGAGACTTTCACGGGTAAAGCGCTCGGGCTTCCGTTCCGTCGCCACAATCTGCTCGACTCCCCTTGCCATATCAACGAGGCTCAGGCTCACCAGGACGGCGAGTATCACTATGATGCACTGCTTGGGTTTCATAACTTCCCCTCCACGTCTTCCGCGGCGATCCCTTCCCCGGCTTGGGATATCACCATAGTATTCGGGCGGCATGAACGAATTGTGAGCGAAAGGCAAGACCAGTGGAGCCGCTTCACCTTAGGGCAAAGCGGCCGGAATGGCAAGCGTGTTAGAGGGGGATTACGAGCCGCGCTGTAGCGCTATCGCCTCCGCCATCTCTGCCTCGGCCTCGGGGATCATCCCCTTCTTCCGAAAAAAGACGGAGAGGCTGGTGTGGTAGAGAGGTTCCTTGGGATTCAATGCGATCGCTCTGTTGATATTGGCGATGGCGTCATCAATCATTCCCTTTTGATCGTAGGTCTGGGCCAATGCCAGATACCCATCCGCAAAGTTCGCGTCGACCCCCACGGCCTTCTTGAAGGCAGCAAGCGCCTCGTCACTCTCCTTCTTGGCAAAGTGGCTAAGCCCCTGACTATAGAACTGATCCCGTGTACTCATCTTTCCCTTTCCTCACGGCAAGGACAAGGCTACCTCAGAACGAGCCTTCCACCTAGGGACACAGTCGAAGACCCGCCCGAACTCACGGGTAACAGACTCGGCCACCGCTTGAATCGGCACCCCCTGTCCGAGGAGGGCTGTCATGGACGTCATGCGAACTCCGGTAAGGCCGCAAGGAACGATCAGATCGAAGAGGCTGAGATCGGTGCTCACGTTCAAGGCAAAACCATGCCGGCTCACCCACCGGCTCACGTGCACACCCATGGATGCAATCTTGGACTCCTGAACCCAGACCCCGGTCTGCTTGGGGCTTCGCTCGGCCCGAATATCATACGTCTCCAAGGTCCGGATTAACATTTCTTCCAAATGGCGCATAAAGAGGTGGAGGTCTTTTCCATGACGGGTGAGGTCGACAACAGGGTATCCGACCAGCTGCCCTGGACCGTGGAAGGTAACATCGCCCCCCCGTTCGATCTCCCAAACCTCAACCCCCCGCGCCTTCAAAATCTGCTCGTCACTGAGGAGATGCTCGCGCTTCGCGCCTCGACCGAGGGTGATCACCGACGGATGTTCGACGAGCAAGAGGCAGTCCTCCACCTCGCCTCGTATCCTCGCCGTGGCGCGCTCTCGCTGAAGCTTGAGCGCCTCCCCGTAGTCTACCCGTCCGAGCCAGTACACCTCGAACTCTCGTATCACCTCTTGTTCTTCCATCGCCCACTGAGCTGAGGGAGGGGTCCCTCGGCGAAGTTAGGCTGCAACTGGCTTGCGTGAAGCCGGCCTGTTGTACAGGCCGGCACATCTACTTACAACACAAGAGGCTGCGCGGAACGAAAATCGTCCGCCCCACCAACCCAGAGAATTTGCAGCCCACTGAGCCAAGGATTTCTGCCGAAGCCCCTCCCGAAGCCATATTACCCATATCTCACATGTGGATGACACGGCCCAGCGCGGCCAAACACGCCTCCGCCACTGTCTCCGAGAGAGTCGGATGGGCATGGACCGAGTTGTGCAGATCTTCGAGTGTCGCCTCCAGCGTGCGGGCCATCGTTGCCTCGGCGATCATCTCCGTCGCCTCCGGACCGATGATGTGAAGTCCCAGGATCTCTCCATACTCCGCATCCGCCACGACCTTGACAAAGCCCTCGGTGTCTCCCAGCGCCACCGCCTTCCCGCTGGCCTGGAAAGAGAAGCGACCCACCTTGACCAGCCGGCCCGTCTCCTTGGCCGGCTCCTCGGTCAGACCAACGCTGGCTACCTGGGGAGAGCAGTAAATGCAGTTCGGGATCTTCGAGCGATCCGGCCGTTTGGTTTTGATACCAGCCATGGTCTCCACTGCGGCAATTCCCTCGGCCATCGCTTTGTGGGCGAGCAGGGGCCCACCGACCACATCGCCAATCGCATAGATTCCTGGAACCGAGGATTCGCACTGGTCGTTGACCTCAATAAACCCGCCCGGGCCCCGCTTCAGCCCCAACCCTTCAAGTCCCACCGATTCGACATTGGGTACCCGGCCGATCGCGACCAACGCAACATCTCCAGCAACTTCTTTCTGCTTCCCCTCTCTTGACAGCTGAAGGTGGACCTGCTCTCCCTTGACCGCTACTCCCTCCACCGTGGTATTGGTCCAAATCTTCATCCCGCGCTTCGC
The DNA here is from genome assembly GCA_027293415.1 of Candidatus Methylomirabilota bacterium. Taxonomy (NCBI): domain Bacteria; phylum Methylomirabilota (SeqCode); species Candidatus Methylomirabilota bacterium. The sequence continues at coordinate 18,970 of JAPUFX010000083.1, read as the reverse complement.
AAAAATCTTCTCCAGCAGGCTGGATACCTCAGCGTCCTCTGCCGGTACCAGGCGAGGCAACATCTCGATGACTGTCACCTCGGAGCCATAGGTTCCATAGATGTCGGCAAACTCCACCCCGACTGCCCCCGCGCCAATGATCAGGAGTGATCGTGGAACCTGAGGCAGGCTCAAGGCCTCGGTGCTCGTGATCACCCGCTTTCCATCCACAGCAACCCCGGGGATCTCTCGAGGGCGGGACCCGGTGGCCAGCAGGACTCGTTCTGCCTGTAGCGCAGTCTCTGTACCATCCTTGGTGACCAGGATCTGACCTTTGCCAGCGAGCCTCGCCTCTCCGAGCACCACTGTCACCTTGTTCTTCTTCATGAGATACTCGACACCCTTGGAAAGCTTCCAGGCTGCCCGCTCGCTTCGCTTTACCGCGACCGAGAAGTCCACCCGCAGATTGTCAAAGCTGAAGCCGAACTCTTCGGCTCGGCGAAGCAAGGAGAGTATCTCGGCGTTCCGGAGGAGTGCCTTCGTGGAAATGCAACCCCAGTTGAGACAGACCCCTCCCAACCTGTCGCGCTCCACCATGGCAACCCTCATCCCCAACTGGGCACCCCGGATGGCACCGACATAGCCGCCGGGACCGCTCCCGATTACCACGAGGTCATACCGCTCCCCCATGACGTCCCCTTTCATTGAGGCGGACTTGAGATGCCTCTGGAAGTATGATCTTAAGTGACCAGGTGGAGGGGTTGCTCGAGATAGACCTTGAAGCGCTGGAGGAATCGCGCAGCCGTCACTCCATCGAGGACGCGGTGGTCCGCGGAGAGGGTCACCCGCATCCGCTCGGCTGCCTTCACCTCACCATCCACTACCACCGGTCGAGGGATGACCGAGCCCACGGCCAGAATTGCCGCTTCGGGCGGATTAATGATAGCGACAAACTCCTCCACGTCGAACATGCCCAGATTGCTGATGGTGAAAGTGCCAGGGCTGAAATCATCCGGCCGCAGCCGCCCCGTCCGGGCCCGCTCCACCAATTCCTTCGCCTCCTGGGCGATCTGGCTGAGGGGTTTTTTGTCGCAATCGGGAATGACCGGTGTCACCAATCCCTGCTCCAACGCAACCGCGATGCCGATATTAATACGCTGGTAGACACGGAGTTTCCCCTCGGCAAAGGAGGCGTTCGCCTCCGGAAAGTCCTGAAGGGTCTTGCCCACCCCCTTCACCAACATGTCGGTAACCGAGATGCGCGCTCCCTCCCCGATGAGTGCGTTTAAACCCTTCCGAAGTTTCAAGGCCTCGGTCATGTTAATATCCGACGTAAGATAGAAGTGAGGAGCAACGCGCTTGCTTTCGGCCATCCGGCGGGCCATGGTCTGCCGGATGCGGGAAAGATCGCGATCCTCGTACGGAATGTCATGAGGTGCTGCGGCCGGTGCAGCCACCACGGGGGTCGGCGCTGGTCTGGGAGCTTCCACAGGCCCTTTCGCGAGAAAGGTCTCGACGTCGTCTTTGACAATCCGGCCACCCGGTCCGGTCCCGCGGATCAGGTTGAGGTTTACCCCTTGCCCGCGTGCAATGCGTCGGGCAACGGGTGACGCGGCAATCCGGGGAGCCTCATCTCCTGTGACAGCGACGGCGGCCGTCGGTGTCGGTGCCCCTGTGGCCACCGGAGCCGCCTTCTCCGCGGGAGCCGCCTTTGCCTCCAGCCCCGGGATCGGCTCGTCCCGGTCCGCGATGACGGCGATGACGTGCCCGACTGGGACCGTTTGTCCCTCAGGGACCAGGATCTTTCGCAGGACACCAGTGGTGTAGGCCTCCACCTCCACCGTCACCTTGGTGGTGTCGACTTCGGCGATAACCTCCCCGCGCGTGACCTCATCCCCCTCGTCCTTCCGCCAACGGACGATGGTCCCCTCGGTCATGTCGTAGCCCATTTTTGGCATCACGACTTCGTTTACCAACACTCCCCCCCTTTTCCCTCTGACCATACCGGGGGTCGGAAGACCTGTTGTCTAGCCCGCATTATTCACGAACGGAGTGTCTTCGTGAATAATGCGCCTGCTGGTGCGGGCTCCGCCGCACCGGCAGGTTTCGACTGGCCGCTCCCACGGCCTGCTCAAGGCTAGCCCTGAGCGACGCCCCGCAAACGCGGGGCGGAGTCGAAGCCCGGAGGGTGGTTTATTCACCTCTAAGTGAATAATCCGGGCTAGACACCGGTCCGGACAAAGAGCTGCTTGACCGCCTCCACTACCCGCCCAGCATCCGGGATCGCCGCCTGTTCCAAATTCTTGGCGTAAGGCAACGGGACCTCCACACCGGCCACGCGATGGATGGGTGCATCCAGGTAATCGAAAGCTTCCTCTTGAATCCGGCTCGCAATCTCTGCACCGATCCCGTAGGTGCGCCAGGTCTCTTCAACGGTGACGGCTCGGTTGGTCTTCCTGACGGAGGTCAGCACCGTCTCCATGTCGAGCGGCCGCAGCGTCTTGAGGTCGACCACCTCGGCTTCGATCCCCTCCTGACTGAGGCGATCCGCCGCCTCGAGTGCCACCAACGCCATCCTGGAGTAAGCCACGAGGGTGATATCTTTCCCCTCTCGCTTTACCTCGGCCTGGCCCAGGGGAATCAGATACTCCCCCTCCGGGACCTCTCCCCGAACTCGATAGAGGAGGGCGTGCTCGATGAAGAGGACCGGATTGTTATCCCGGATAGCGCTCTTCAACAACCCCTTGGCATCGGCAGGCGTCGCCGGGGTGACCACCTTCAGACCCGGAACATGGGCGAACAGGACCTCAAGGCTCTGTGAATGGGTCGAGGCGAGCTGGGCACCCCCACCCCCCGTCATCCGAAACACGACGGGGACCGACATCTGCCCCCCAAACATGTGCAGGACCTTCGCGGCATGATTGATGATCGCATCAGAGGCGAGAAGCGCAAAATTAATCGTCATCAGCTCGGCCACAGGACGAAGCCCCCCCATGGCTGCTCCGACCGCGGCGCCGCCAATCCCCCCTTCGGCGATGGGGGTATCCATCACTCGCTTGTCCCCGAAATCGTTGACAAGGCCTGAAGTGACCCCATAGGCTCCACCATACGCCACCACGTCCTCGCCAAAGATCAGGACGCGCTCGTCCCGAGTCATCTCCTCGCGGAGGGCGTGATTCAGCGCTTCCCGATAGGTGATTATCGGCATCCTACATCCTCCCCGCCTCAGGGATCGGCATAAATGTCTTTGTACAGATCGGTGAGCGGTGGGTCCGGACTCTCTTCGGCAAACCGGACCGCCTCGACGACCAGCTCATCGGTTTCCCGCTCGATCTGCTCCATTTCCTGCGGGCTCAATAGGCCTTCCTTCTCGAGCCGCTGTCGAAAGATCACGATGGGATCCCGCTGCTTCCACTCCTCCACCTCGGCCTTGTCCCGGTACAGGATCGGGTCGGCCATGGAGTGACCCCGGAAGCGGTAGGTCAGGACCTCGAGGAAAAAGGGGCCGTCCCCCCGTCGCGCATGCTCGACCGCTTTGGTTGTGGCCTCGCGCACGGCCAGGACATCCATCCCGTCCACCCGCTGGGCAGGGATGCCGTGGGGCGCGGCCTTTCGGGACATCTCCAGTGTTGCTGAGGCCCGATGAACAGCGGTTCCCATGCCATAGAGATTGTTCTCGCACAGAAAGACGACCGGGACCTTCCACAGCTTCGCCATGTTCAAGGCTTCATGAAAGTACCCGTTGTTCGTCGCGCCGTCGCCAAAGACACAGAGGACCACCTGCTGCTTCCCCAGATAGTTACTTGCCAGACCCAGCCCTACCGCAAGCGGCAAATGACCGGCCACGATGGCCCATCCCCCCAGCATCCCTAGGGAGACGTCAAAGAAGTGCATCGAACCGCCGTGACCTTTGACGATACCGGTGGCCTTGCCCAACAGCTCGGCCATGCACCGATTCAGATCCAGCCCTCTGGCAATCGCATAGCCGTGATCCCGATAATGCGTGATGAGCAAATCGTGCTCTGCTAACGTGGAGATGGCCCCGACGGCTGATGCCTCCTGGCCATTGTACAGGTGCAGAAAGCCGGCAATCTTGCCGCGCGCGTAAAGCTCCCCGGACTTATCCTCGAACTTTCGGATCAAGAGCATCTGATGGAGAAAGTTCAGGAGGGTCTTTTTATCGAGGCCAGGTCCTGCAATCTTTGCTACCGTACTTGCTTCCATCGACCCCCTCCATGGACCACTGCTCACCCCGTCCGCAAAACCCTGCAGGCCCCATGCCAACCGTGGAGCGTTCTTCCCTTCCCTCCCTCAGGCCCCAAACTTGGTCAGGCGCTCCGCATGGGCTAACGCCAAGGGGAGAATCTGCTTTCCGAAAAGACGTCCCAGACCTCCCTGGAGACATCCCCGCTCTGAAAACTCCTGCACTCCATCCGGCCGGCACCATCGGGACGCGAGCAGCAGGGGAACCGGATGCCAGCTGTGGGACTTCAGGGCTGCCGGGGTGGAGTGGTCTCCGCTGACCACCACCACATCCGGCCTGAGCCCCACAAGCGTTGGAATCTCACGGTCTACATCTTCAATAACCGCCACCTTGCCTGCAAAATTCCCATCCTCCCCGGCGCTGTCGGTCCCCTTGACGTGCAGGTAGAAGAAATCGTACACCTGCCAGTGCTGCCGCAGGACCTCAAACTCTTCTTTCACCGTTGGTCCAGTCGCTAACGCTTCCATCCCGGCCAGCTTTCCCAGCCCCCGGTACATGGGATAGACCGCGATGGCCGCAGCCCGCAGCTGATACAGCTCTTGAAAGGTGCACAGGTTGGGATGCTTGGCAAAGCCCCGAAGGAGAATCATGTTGGCGGGGTGCTTCTCCTTCAGCAGAACCTGTGCCTGTTTGATGAAGGCATTAACGATTCCTGCGGTCCGCTCCGCCTCGGGGACCCTCGCCTCGACCTTCAGTGGGGCCTCCTTAAGCCGCTGCGGGTCCGACTCGGTCAACTGATCCGAGAGCCCCTGCTCCCGGAACAGGACCACAAACCGGTGCTCCTTGACCGGGCGGACGACCACCTCGGCGCCTTCGACCCTGATGCTGTCCAGCACGGCTGAGAGCTCGGTGCAGAGCTCGGTGGTGAGCCGCCCGGCCCGGCGATCGGTGACCCGTCCCGTCTCGTCGATGGTGCAGAAGTTGCCCCGGGCGGCGACGTCATTCGGGGAGAGCTCAAGGTCAATTCCCAGGGCCTCGAGCACCCCCCGGCCGATCAGGTATTTCACCGGGTCGTAGCCGAAAAGAGCCAGGTGACCCGGGCCACTGCCGGGCGTGATCCCGACGCCGACCGGGTCCACGAGCCCTGTTACGCCCCCCGCAGCGAGCGCATCCAGGTTGGGAGTCCGCGCCGCCTCGAGGGCTGTGGGACCTCCCGGTTCCCCGGGCAACCCACCCAGACCATCCAGAACGAGGAGAACGATCTTGGTCTCTGCCTTAACTGCCAGATTCTTCAGCGTCTCGAGATCCATGTCTTGTCTTTCAAGGGGCCAAGGTCCAAAGCCCCCTGTTATTTCCTTGGTTCAGGCTTTCGACCTTGGACGTTGGACTTTGGACCCTACCCGTGGTATTTGGACAGGTCCTCGTGCAGCCGATCCAGCACTTCGGGCCGCTGCTTTGCTGCCTCCAGAACATTGAGATTGAGCTTGTTCTTGTCGTAGATGAAGCCATCCCGGGTGTAAGTTTCCATCTCGTATTCTTTCCCCAGAAAGATGGCGTCCTCAGGACAGGCCTCTTCACAATATCCGCAAAAGATGCACCGGAACATGTGGATCATGTAAACCTTGGCGTACCGCTCACCGGGTGAGTGGCGCTCCTCGTCGGTATTCTCTGCCGCCTCGATGTAAATGGCATCCGCGGGACAGGCCACTGCACAGAGCTCACACCCGACACACCGCTCCAGGCCGTCGTCATCGACCACCAGAAAGTGGAGTCCCCGAAACCGAGGAGCAACGGGGAGCCGTTCTTCAGGGTAAGGGACGGTCACCTCCTTCCGGAACATGTGCTTGAAGGTGGTGAACATCCCTTTCGCAATGGCGGTAATCATATATAGTCCCTCGTTGAGGGTTCAGAGTTTATAGCTCGGGTCCGCCATGACCTCTGAACCATCTACCATGAACGCTGAACCCTTTGCTCTCTGCGCTGAACTCTGTACCTTGAACTGTGATTCCTAAAGTCTCAACGTCAACTCTCAACTCTGAACCCTGAACCGTTTACGGCTTATTCACTTCCCACCACCGGGGCATCTCTTCCACCGGATAATCCTTGCGGAGGGGATATCCTTCCCAGTCCTCTGGCATGAGGATCCGTTGCAGGTCGGGATGCCCCGTAAAGCGGAGCCCGAACATATCAAAGACTTCCCGCTCGTGCCAGTTGGCAGTCGGCCACACACCGGTCACCGAGGGGACCTCCTCCTCCTCGGGCACCCGGATCTTCACCCGGATCCGATCCGCGCGCGGGATCGAATAGAGGTTATAGACCACCTCAAACCTCGGTTCCCGTTTTCCCTGCCAGTCCACACCACAGAGATCGGCCAGGAAGTCATATCGGAGCTCCGCCTCCTCTTTCAGGAAGCGGCAGATGGGGACGATCGCCTCCCGGTCGACGGTAATCGTGACCTCGTCCTGAAAGGAGACGGCCTCCTGAACCGCCCCCGGAAAATCCTCACGCAAGAGACATACCGCTGGATGGGCATCTGGGGAGCTAAGCTGATTCGGGCTCATGCGAACTTTTCGGAGGGAGAGGGGGTCCAGTCTTCAAGGGCTCGGGCCTGCTGACCGGCATGATACGAACTGCGAACCAGCGGCCCCGACTCCACATGCTTGAAGCCAATCGCCTCCCCGGTCACCTTGAGCTCCCGAAACTCATCGGGATGAACGTAACGCACAACCGGCAGATGATGCATGGTCGGCCGGAGGTACTGTCCGAGGGTGAGGATGTCACAGCCGACTCGGGCCAGGTCGTGCATGGTGGCGAGAAGCTCTTCCCGCTCCTCACCCAGGCCCAACATGAGGCCGGACTTGGTCAGGACGGTGCTGTCGAACCGCCTGGCCCGTTCCAGCAGCTCGAGCGACCGCTCATACTTCGCCCCGGCTCGCGCCTGCCGGTAGAGGCGGGGAACCGTCTCGGTGTTATGATTCAAGATATCCGGTTTCGCCACCAGAACGGACTCCAGCGCCTGCCAGTTTCCCTTGAAATCCGGGATGAGCACTTCGACCGTGCAGCCTGGGGAAGTCTCCCGGATCCGACGGATCGTGGCGGCGAAGATGCCCGCCCCCCCGTCAGGCAGATCGTCCCGGTTCACCGAGGTGACTACCGCATGCTCCAGCCCCATGACCTTGACCGCCTGAGCAACCCGGTGAGGCTCTTCTTGATCCAGGCCCGTCGGCCGCCCATGCGTCACCGCACAGAATCCACAGCGCCTGGTGCAGATATCGCCCAGGATCATAAAAGTCACGGTCAGATTCTGGAAGCACTCGCCAATGTTCGGACACCGGGCCTCCTCGCAGACCGTGTGCAGGTTCAGCGTCCGCATCAATCCCTTGAGACGCACAAAGTTTTCACCGCCGGGGGCTCTAACCTTCAGCCACTGCGGCTTTCGAGCCACCTGGAGCGGGCTGACTAAGGAGAGTCTTCCATCGCAGGCCATGATTCCCTCACGAAAAACCGGACCCGATACCTTCAGTATACATTATCGGCCGTCCCCCCTCCAATCCCTTAATGGAATCTCCTCCCCCACCTTGACCCGTCCCCGGGACGAGGGTACAATCACACATACGATGGCCTGGAGAAATGCAGCGACGAAGGATTATTACCGTGTCCTGGGGGTCTCGCCCGAGGCGAGTCCCGAGGAGATCAAGCGCGCCTACCGTCGCCTGGCCCTCGAGGCCCATCCGGACCGGAACCCGGGAGACCGGCAGGCAGAGGAGCGATTTAAGGAGATCAGCGAGGCCTATGGTGTCCTGGTCGATCCGGAAAAGCGCCGCCAGTATGACACGTTCCGCCGGGCGGGCTTTCCTCCAGGGGATGCGGGGTTCCGCTATCGCCAGGAGGACATTTTCCGGGATGTCTTTACCGACCCGACCGCCAGCGCCATTTTCGACGAGCTCCGTCGAGATTTCCAGCGGATGGGTTTCCGTTTTGATGACCGGTTCTTCAATCAAACGTTCTTCGGTGGCCGTGGATTCGTCTTTGGCGGCGTTTTCGTCATGGGGCCCGGGGGCTCCGTCTTCTCCAGAACTTTCCGGCACCGGCCAGTTGAGACGCAGACGCAGGATCGGCCCGCGCTCACCGGCGGTGTGCTCAAGGAGGCCGGGAAAAGGCTCAAAAAGTTTTTGACAGGTCTCTTGCGGGGAGATTGGGTCACGACCCAGGGACCAGATCAATACGCGGAGCTCTCCGTCACCAGCGAGGAGGCTCGCCGGGGGACGAAGAAACCAGTTGCGGTCCGCCGAGACGGACGGCGGGAAGAGCTGCTGGTGACCGTCCCTCCCGGGGTTCGAACGGGCACCCGCTTGCGTCTTCGGGCGAAGGGCGCCTCTGGACCCGACAGGACTCCGGGAGACCTCTATCTCACTATTCGCGTCGAAGAGGCATCCTAACCCCTGCGGGGGAATCGCGGAGTCTCGACCCCGATTTTTCCTTCCGAAGTTCTTCACGGAACCTTCACAACTCCCCGACGCCCACCAGGGGAGGCAAAGGAGGGGGGCGATGATTCAAGGCAAGACTCGGATTGTGAGGGAACTCGAAAAGATTGTCGGCCCCAATGCAGTCATCCACACGGAGGAGGAGCTTCGGGTGTATGAGTGCGATGGCGCGACGATCTTCCGAGCCCTGCCGGATATGGTCGTCCTCCCTGCCACCACCCACCAGGTCGCGGAGATCGTCAAGGTGTGTCATCGGGAGCGGATCTATTTTGTCCCGCGCGGTGCCGGGACAGGTCTCTCCGGTGGAGCTTTGGCAAGCCAAGGCGGGATTATCATCGGATTAAATCGGATGATTCGTATCCTCGAGACGGATGTCCCGAATCAACGGGCCGTGGTCGAGTCGGGCGTGGTGAACGTCTGGCTTGCGCAAAAGATCAGTGGCGATGGATATTACTACGCCCCTGACCCCGCTAGCCAAGCCGCGTGTACCATTGGAGGAAACGTGGCTGAGAACGCGGGGGGCGTCCACACCCCCAAGTACGGGGTGACCACCAATCACGTCCTCGGCCTGGAGGTGGTCCTGCCGAATGGTGAAACCGTCGAGATCGGCGGGAAGGTTCTCGATCCTCCAGGCTACGATCTTGTTGGGGTCTTCGTTGGGTCAGAGGGAACCTTTGCCATTGCCACCACGGTCACCGTACGCATCCTGCATAAGCCGGAAGCCGTCAAGACTCTGATGGGGATCTTTCACAACATCGAGGATGCCAGCAACGCCGTCTCGGGCATTGTTGCCCGGGGGATCATCCCCGCCTGCCTCGAGATGATGGATAACCTGAGCATCCAGGCGGTCGAGAAATGGGCGAAGGCCGGTTACCCCATGGATGCCGGGGCGGTGCTTCTCGTGGAGCTGGATGGACCGAAGGCAGAGGTGGAGGCGCTCGCCGACCTCGTCGTCGAGGTCTTTCAGGCACAGCGGGTCCGGGAGGTCCGCGTCGCCAAAAACAATGAGGAACGCGAGCTGCTCTGGAAGGGTCGGAAGGCCGCCTTGGCTGCCATGGGCCAGATCCGCCCAGACTGCTACCTCCAGGACGCGGTCATCCCCCGAACCAAGCTGCCGATCATTCTCAAAGAGATCGAGGAACTCTCTCAAGAGTATGGCCTCCCGGTGGCCAACGTCTTCCACGCCGGTGACGGCAATCTCCATCCCTTCATCCTCTACGATGGCCGCTACGAGGAAGAAATCCGCAAGGCAGTAGAGCTGGGGGCCAGGATCATGACCCGGTGCATCGAGATGGGGGGAAGCATCACGGGCGAACACGGGGTGGGACTGGAGAAGCAGGATTTCATGCCCCTCATGTACACCGAGGATGACCTTGAGGCCATGATGAAGGTCAAGTGTGCCTTCAACCCCGACCAAATCCTCAATCCCGGTAAGATCTTCCCGACCTCTAAGTCCTGCGTCGAGGTGGGACAGCATAAGCGGGACCGGATCCGCTACGAGCCTCATCGGATTGAGAGGGAAGGATTGGCTCAACGCTTTTAACGGCTCATGGTTGACGGTCCGCAGCACGCAAAATTTCGAATTTCGAAATTCGAATTTCGAAATTGGCCGGTCATCGCCCACCGATAATCTGTGAGTCATGCCATGGCGCATACCGAGTGGATACACGCCCTGGAAAAAGTCGTCGGGGCCGATCATGTCATCAGTGGGTCCGAGGCCGGTACTTTCGCGGTAGATGGGAAGGCGCCTCGGGCGGTGGTCTTTCCGAGGACAGTCGAAGAGACCTCCTCTGTCATGGCCATCGCTTCTGAGGCGGCCTTAAAGACCATTCCGTGGGGGGCAGGCTCCCAGATGGCTTTGGGGGCAATCCCCGCGCGGGTCGACCTAGTCGTGGCATTGAAACATCTCAATCACCTTGTGGATCACGAGTGGGGGGATATGACCGCCACAGTCCAGGGAGGTATGCGCCTGAAAGACTTTCAGCAGGCGCTGGGCCAGCATCAGCAGTTTCTCCCCTTGGATCCGCCTTTCGCCGACCAGGCGACGGTGGGCGGTCTTTTGGCGACCAATGCGAGTGGACCCCGCCGCCTCTTGTACGGGACTGCCCGAGACCTCCTCATCGCCACCACAGTGGTCCATGCCGACGGTACCGTCACCAAGGGCGGAGCGAAGGTGGTCAAGAACGTCACCGGCTATGACATGAATAAACTGTACATAGGGTCGCTGGGGACCCTGGGAATCATCGCGGAGGCGACCTTCCGCGTGTATCCCCGAATCGCCTGGGAGAAAACCTGGCTGGCCCCCTTCTTGACCCTGGATCACGCAGAGGAGGCAATTGCCCAGATCATGGACTCCTCCCTCGTCCCGAACGCCTTAGAACTCTTGGATAAGGCGGCAGCCCGGCGCGTCACGACCAGGGCCGGCATCGGGTGGACGGATGGGCAGTACGCCCTGGCGACGTCCGTGGGGAGCGTGGCCGAAATGGCAGTCGATACCCAGATCGAAGAGATCGGTCGGATCAGCCGGAAGGTGGGCAGTCCCGGAGGAAACCTGCTTCATGACGAGCCCCATCATACCTTCTGGCGTGAAGTCCGAGACATCACCCCTGGCACGAACGGCACGGCTCCACGCCATCTTCGGGCCGTCATGAAGGGGGGTGTCCTTATTTCGAAGGTGGCGGACGCGTTTCGCGTGGGAGAGGAGGAGGCAAAGACACAGGGCCTCGACCTCTGCATCGTGGCTGAGGCGGGTTCCGGGATCGTTCGGTACTATGTCAGCGCAGAGGACCGAAGCCTCCAGGAGTTCGTCGAGGGAATGGTGTCAACCGTTGAGCGGATTCGCAGCACCTGTGAGGCCCAGGAGGGAAGCCTGATCATCTTGGAAGCGGACGCCGCGTTGAAGACCCGCATCGATGTCTGGGGACCCGTCAGGGGTTTGGAGGTCATGCAAGGAATTAAAGAGCGGTTTGATCCTCGCCAGACCTTAAACCCCGGGAGATTCGTTGGAGGGATATAGCGTGTCGTCCGGACCGGTCAACCAGACACGACGTCAAAGCGCTTTCGACGCCGCTGACCCTCCCGAAGAGAAAAAGTATCTCGAGTGCATCCATTGCGGCCTCTGCCTCCCCACCTGCCCGACCTATCTCGAGATGGGCAACGAAATGGATTCCCCCCGGGGCCGGATCTATCTCATCCGGATGGCCGATGAGGGAAAGATCGGCATCACCGACAGCTTTGTCAAACATATGGATGCCTGTCTTCTCTGCCGGGCCTGCGAGACTGCCTGCCCTTCAGGAGTGCAGTTCGGCTCTTTGATGGAGAAGGCGCGGGGCCAGGTGGAGCGGAAATATAAACGGCGGTTGTCGCAAAAACTCTTGCGCCGATTCATCTTATCCGTCTTCCCCTACCCGGATCGGGTACGAGCCATGCTGAAGTTGGGGAGGTCTTCCCAACGGTTGGGACTGCGGAGACTCGTCATCCACGGCGGTCTCTCCAAGAGCCTGCAGATCATGGAAGAACTCTTGCCACCCCCTGATGAGGTTCCGGCGGATATTCCGCTCTCACGCGTGACCCCGGCCCAAGGGACCCCGAAGTTCCGCGTCGGCCTCCTGACCGGCTGTGTCCAGCGGGTCTTGTACCCCCAGGTCAACGCCGCAACGGTCCGGGTCCTGGCCAGGAACGGATGCGTGGTGGTGATCCCGCAGGAACAGGGCTGTTGTGGATCTCTTCACTCCCACGAGGGAGGGTTGGAACCTGCCAAGGCCTTTGCCCGAAAGACCATTGACGCCTTCGAGCAGGCAAAGGTGGACTATGTGATCGCCAACGCCGCCGGCTGCGGATCGATGATGAAGGGCTATCCTGAGCTCCTCAAGGGAGACCCCCAGTATGCCCACAAGGCCGAGACGTTCGGGGAGCGGGTCCGGGATGCGCTCCAGTTCCTTCACCAGGTTGGCGCCAATGGCCGGTATGGCCCACTCCCGCTCAAGGTGACCTACCACGATGCCTGTCACCTGGTTCATGGCCAGCAGATTCGGAACGAACCCCGGGCCCTCTTACGATCCATCCCTGGCCTTCAGCTGGTCGAACTAAAGGAATCGGACTTCTGCTGCGGCTCGGCGGGCATCTACAATCTACTGGAGCCGGAATACGGCGTGCGCTTTCTAGAACGGAAGGTGGATAACATCGTTGCGACCGGAGCCGAGATTGTCACAACGGCCAACCCGGGGTGTGAGCTGCAGATCGCGATGGGCCTCCGGAAGCGCAACATCACGATGAAAGTCCTCCATCCGATCGAGCTCCTCGATATGGCCTATCAGGCGGGGATTGCGCCTCGGTCCTGATCACAGAAAGTCGATGTGGCGCGCTGCGTTGGTCGTCCCTCAGGGGATGACTTGTAATCGAAGATCCCGCTGAAAGGCACTCTTGTACTCCTCCACAAAGGCTCGCGCCTTTTCTTGCTCGTGATCTCGATAAAACTCCAGGACATCACCACTCTCGCACCTGAACTGTCCGATCACCTCGTAACCCAAGGGCAGCACGAGGACCTTTCGGGGCCGGCCAATCACGTCAGGGATCTCCCCCTTGACGTACCTCCCCAAAGGGTGATTGCGCGTCACAAAGCACGTAAATTCGCTGCCGAAGTGCTTCTTCACCAGCGCATCAATATGCGAACCATCGGCGTCCTGGCGCTGTAACGGCATCCTGCGCAAGCCCTCCGGGGATCTCGAATTAATACTGGCGGGCAAAGTCTAGGGTAAGGCGGTAGGACTGTCAAGCGACGTCCGGAATCGACCTTGTAAATCCTTACCAGAAGGGGGGCGTGAACGAGGTGTAGCGCGGCTTAAAAAAACCACCGAGATCCCGAAAAGACCTTGCACCGCTTGTGCCAGGGGGTTTAGGACTCATAAGCCCCCTAACAATCGCCACGGTACCTGAGGATCCGGCCTGTAGCCGTCTCGGCCACGTGTAGCTTTCCCGTCGCACTAAAGGCCGGATCCCTGGTAGTGTCAAGCGCGCTGATTTCTACAACACTGCAGCGAGGTTTCGGGTCCTTAATCGAGTTTCATGACCTCCACAGGCCGGACGCCCCTGATGCGCCATTCGCCGTCGGCCTTCAGCAAGTCCATTTCCAGTTCCTGCGCATCGACGGATTTGGCTCTGGGACTGTGGACCCCTGTCACAACAACCGTCGTATTCACCCGAGCCTGCTGCGTTCCATCATCGTGAGTCACGGCAATGTCTGTGAAAGCAACGGTCAATCCCGGTTCTTGTTGCAGAGCAACATGTGCAATTTGAAGCAGAGTATTGCGATCCTTGACTCTTGGAATATTGCCGTTGAGTTGGACGGTTACATCCTTTGTAAAGAATTCCTTTAATCCGGCTATATGAATGAGGCGGGCTGCATCTCTCTGCTGTTGCGTTGAGGATACTACGTCGGCTAACTCGTGGAGACGTTGGCGAATGCGATACTCTTCGTTTTTCGGATAGACAAGCCAAATAACGACCAGAATTCCGAGTACGACTGCGGCTATCGCAACGGGATTTTTCATCACCACATCCTTCCAATAATTCTGTAACGTTTCACTTTACCAAACGTATGGAGGTGCATGGGCACTGCTCGGTTATCGCCGACAACAAAATACTCATCTTTGCTCAGGGATTGTTCTTCCAAGTCCCAGTGACCTCTGCGTTGAAGATGCGGTTCGGAAAGAACCTGTCCATCAACGTGAACAATACCGTCATGGATCTGTACGGTTTCACCTGGCAAGCCGATAATGCGTTTGAGATACATCACGCTCTTTCCCGCCATACGGATGCCGACAACGTCGAAACGCTCTGGGTTAGGCCAGCGGTAGGCGAGGGTATTCATGAAGCCGTAATCACCCGTTTTATACACCGGGAGCATGCTGTCACCCTGTACCCTGATGGGGAGGAAAACCGTCGTGCAAATTCCGTATACCAAGGCGCCTAGAATTGTAGTCCGCACCAAGGTATGGCGCCAACTCGATCCGACACACATTTTTCTTACCATGGATCCTAAATTGCGTATGACATCATCAGATCTCTTCATGAGCTGGTAATCCAGGGTTAGCCCATTGGAATAAGGAATACCGTAATAACCAATACGAGGTTGTACGCGACGTGTAATGTGACCGCGGGACCTAGCGACTCCGATTTGATGCGCATAAGGAGTGTGGTGATCCCAAGTAATAGGACTGCGATCATCGACGGCCAGTAGTGGATCGTTTCTGGAAAGTGGATGATCACGAAGAGAGCGGTCACCAGCAGCGCGGCGATCGATTGCCCCCAGGATCGCGCGATTCCCGAGAATAGCACGCCGCGAAAGAGGAACTCCTCGAGAGGCGGAGCCACGATGATCGCAATGAAGACCCAAGATAATTGCGATAGCCCGGGGGTGATCGCCAGCTCCGCCAGTGGACCCCGAGACATCTCCGGATCGGGTGGGACGAGCACCGAGGCGACGGACAGATACCCAAGACCAAGAGTGATGCCGATGACCAGCCCACTCAGCAGATACGCTGGCTCACCGAGTGACCAACCGATACCGTCCTTGGACCTGCCTTTAATCGATCCGGGGGCGAACCTCCGTGCCATCTGAACAACGATCAGCGCGCTGACGATCAATCCAATAACAAGAGCGGGGCCTTGTACGGAGCTGCTGATTACGGAAATTGCATCGGGATCTTGCACCCCGCTGAGCGCATAGGTGAGACCGACCACAACTCCAAGGAGAACACTCGCGACAAATTGAGAAGCGATGTACACGGCAAAGATGAGCAGCGCTCGTGTCGCGCCCAAGGGAGAAGTGGAGTGGGCGTCGGACTCGCCCGCGATGTCGATATGTCCGTCCGGATTCACTCGTCAGCCTCGATCCACGTGGTTATCTAGATATGATCGCCTCCAAAGAATCTCGAAGGAGGGGCTCGACTACAGTATCTCTATGATCCCATCGAAGGGTGTTCCCGTTCCTTGCCTCCCCATGATCTGTGCGTTCATCTGGATATTCAGTGTCAGATTCCGGTCGTACCGAGCAGCTCGATACATTTTGATGAACTTGCTTAGCAAGGAAGCGTATATCTCGTCTTGCCAATACCTGCGGAAATCTTCGGGTCAAATGTCTTCACGGCGGTTCACGCAGTACATGAGTCTAACCGTCGCTCCTCCTCCATATGTCATTGCTCTTCAGAGATTCTTCTACCACCATTTTTCTCTCTTTCGTGAAGCCCCGAAATCCGATGCTCCCACATTTACATTTCCAAGACATACACAGCCCCCATCAGGTTTAGTTAAAAGCGCGTGACTTCGCCGCCTAGTGCCGTTCCAACTATTCGCGCCAACTTTCTCGCTCCCCTCGATCACGACCCTTGCAACAACGCAGACTGCTCACATTCGGCCCCTCGATCTTCCTCGGGGTGGTGAGCGGTTCGGCTGAGCTCACCGTCGAAGCCCTGTAGAACCACCTCTCAAGTGGGAACGGCACTAGAATACAAAGAGCATCAAGCAGAGAACGGGGAAGCCAACTAGATAGAGTAAGCTCCAGGCAGGTTCGGGAGTGAAAAGGGACACGAGGCCGAACGCGGTACAGCCGATGGCTGCCCAAAGACCGAGTGTGCGCAAGACTTGTAAGACTCTGCCATAATGTCCCACGGGGTTGCCATAGTGGGAAGGGGTGGCCTCCGGCCGTGTCACTGGATGGCTACTTGTGTACTCTTTCATGCCCTTCTCTTCCTTACAGTTTTATAGGTCCCACAACCCCTGCAACTCAATCAAAATGAAAGACGCCCTCCCGGGGCCGCACCGTACCGGAGAAAGCGTTGCAATGGCTGTGCCGGAGGTGGGCAGCCTGTCATACCTGCTCCGGTTACATCCCCGGGTCACTTGAAAAGAGCCGAAGCATCTCTTACCCGTCCAGGGATGTCAAGAGCGCGGAATATAACTCGCCAGACCTTCCGCGAAGGCCGCGCTGCCTAGCTTGCCCAGCGCATGGCATTGTCGTTGCATGGGATGAAGGGATGTGGACCTCGGCGCCGACCATTCGGTGCGAGAAATTTAGTACGGGTGACGACATGAAGCATGTTCCCGTCATGAACCTCGTCGAACAGGGATACTTCTGGCCTGGGACTAGTCTCTTGCGTAACTTGGTGCGCAACCTCGGCGAGGACGGCCCTTTGCAGGAATCGATTCAGGATCTGCTCTCGCTTTTAACTCTTCACCTGCTCGCGAGTCGAAACTGACCTGGCCGGAATACTCCGCTGGAATCTTTATTGACCACTCGACTTACTCTTCTGAACACCAATCGCACAAAAGCAAAAAGCCTTCGCGGACTATGCTCCGCCCGTGAAGGCGTCTGACTGTTTGGTGCGCCGTCGATTGTGACAGGGATCAGAAAGGATTCAGCTCGGACCAGGCGGCGGCCAGCCTCAAGAGGCTAGTGCGAGGCCCTGCCCCTTCCGGGCGCGACGCCTCCGGATCCGTCGGTCACGGGCAATGTCCACTACCCTCTTCACTTCGGGGCAGCAAACGCTACAGAAGGTGACCTCGGCCGCCCGACGTCCGTCTCTCATCAGGCCAACAAAGCGCTCCACATTCGCTCCACACTGCTCGCAGGAGCTCTCGTGGCGCAACCTTACCCAACGCATGTCCTTCCTCGCCGATTCCACCATCCTTCATATCCATATCCTTATATATAATATCTCGTGAATGTCCCCTGCGGACAATGACGCCAGTCATCTATTACTATGACCGAGATCACCTCACGTTTACTCCGCCCGCATTGTTTCAAACGTAACGGTCTGCGGCCGGCTGCCCCTCCAGTTCACAGTCACGGTGACCCTCGCCAGGCGGTTCGGCGCGCTGGTGTCCGGCTCCTGCGTGATCGTCAACGTCCGGGTGTACCTGGGCTCGGGGGTGTCCGTCTGGTTCACGGGGCCAGGATTGAAAGGCTGATTCTTTAGCTGTTCCATCATCTGCTGCGCATAGGTCGTGACCTTCGATCTACCTCCGCCGACGACCACATTCACGTAGGCAACGGGGAAGGCACTCAGGAGACTTACCATGCTAAACGCAAGGATTACCGACGCGATCAGCACCTCGATGAGGCTCATGCCTCGATCATCCAATCGTCTGTTCATCGTTGCCCTCTCATGTGTGAAACGATCGGTCTTTGATCCCCCGGATGTCCTGCTGCTGTGTATGACGCCAGTCTCATCGGCGAACCGTATCCGCTCCCACTGGAAGGCCTTGGTTGTGACGGATACTGGTAACTCAAAATGCAACCTACCAGGGTCAGAGACTCCAGGACATCGACCTGGTAGTGCAGACCAAGTGCCAGCATGGATCGGAGCGTCCCGCCTAATCAATTAGGTCTTTTGTTTGTAAGGAGTTGTTGCGAATCGACCGATGTGGAGTGGCGCTGATAGGTCGAGAATATCGGATGAAGGGCTTGCATGACCATGAAATGTTAGCACCGCTCGGAGACTATCGCATCTTGTCCTCGTTAACACTTGCCAAGGGTTACGTGCGAAGAGCCAACTAGTGCCGCACCAACTATTTCCCGCTAACAATCCCCCTTGGTGCGTCACTTCCGCTAGTCCCGAAAGCCTTCGGGATTCGGCGCTCGACGTTCGCCTCGCTGAGCACCCCCCAAGCGTAGGGGAGTCTCTCCCCTACAACCCCTCAGTGCCCCTCGCGGAAGCTTGCTGTGCTTAGGGAGATTTAGTTGGAGGGACACTAGGTGCCTTAACTTTAATGGCCCTGACGGCAACAAAATGGCCGGTCAAAAAGCGCGTGGGCCAACGTGATAGGCGCTCGAAAGTCATCAAAAAGCGCAAGAAGCGTCTGTGTGTCTCTTGACCAGCGTGTTTTTCTAGCATGCGGGCTATGGCTACGGCGAACACACGCGGACAGTGCATGACGGCGCTGACGTCAAGCACCTTTAGCCCGGCCTGTTGCACGATACGCCGCAAACGAAGTGGGCCGCAGCTGGCCCCGACGTAGTACGGCACGATACGCATGCGATTCAGCAGGCGAAAAGGCAACACGTTGCGCAAAGCGATGACCGGGTTCGCGAGATTATCAAGCGTCAGGAGCAGTTGCCCACCCGGCCGTAGTACTCGACGCAGTTCACACAAACTGCCAATGATTTCATACGGTGATTCGAAATGATCCAGCGTTGAATTGGAGATGATGATGTCAAACACGTCATCGGCAAAGGGCAGACGACGCGCATCGGCCCCAATCGCTCGTAGTCTGGTGTGACGTGATCGGGCAGCGTGCAGGGTCA
>JAPUFX010000082.1 GCA_027293415.1 Candidatus Methylomirabilota bacterium | reverse complement strand
TATCGACAGCTTGCTTTTTGCCCTTCCCGCCTATTACACCTTCCTGGTTCTGATAAAATGAGCCGATCTGAGAGAGAAGCTGTGAAAAGACTGGCTATTCTAGGATCGACTGGGTCAATAGGAAAGAGCGCTCTGGATCTGGTTGATCTCTATCCGGAGCGTTTTCGAATCGTCACACTGGCCGCACAAAAAAGTGTAGAGCTTCTTCATCAGCAATGCCTGAAGTATCGGCCCGAATTAGTCGCTCTGTATGATCGCGATGCGGCGAAAGATCTGAAGCAGCGCCTTCCCGAGATGAAGGTCCTCTCAGGTGTCGAAGGCGTGATCGAGGCCGCCACCCATCCCCATGCGGATGTCGTGCTGGCGGGCATCGCGGGCGCGGCAGGACTGATTCCGACTTACGAAGCACTGCTCAAGAAAAAGGACGTGGCACTGGCCAACAAGGAAATCCTGGTGATGGCAGGCGAGTTGATCATGCCCATCGTCAAAAGCACACAGGTAAACCTGCTTCCGGTGGACAGCGAGCACTGTGCTCTACATCAATGCTTGAGAGGCTCAGAAAAGCGAGAGGTTCATCGATTGGTTCTAACCGCCTCAGGTGGACCTTTTCTTCACAAAAACAAGCAACAACTGGAACAGGTCACTGTCGAAGAAGCCTTGAATCACCCCACCTGGAGTATGGGGCCCAAGATCACTGTAGACTCCGCCACCTTGATGAACAAAGGGCTGGAAGTTATTGAAGCCCATCACCTTTTTGGCGTACAACCCGATCGAATCTCCATCGTGATCCATCCTCAGTCGATTATCCATTCTATGGTTGAATTCATCGATGGCACAGTTCTGGCCCAGATGAGCATCACCGACATGAGGGCGGCCATTCTGTACGCCCTGGCCTACCCGGATCGTTGGAACTCGAACTTACCTCGATTGGACCTGCTTTCCCTTGCTGCACTCGAGTTCCATGCTCCAGACACGGATAAGTTCCCCTGTATCCGTCTGGCCTACCAGGCACTGAATGATGGACAAACTTACCCCACCGCCCTCAATGCCTCCAACGAAGTCGCCGTTCGCTGCTTCTTGGATCAGTCTCTGCCTTTCTCGTCCATCTCTGAAGTGATCGACGAGGTGCTCAACCGGCACGTTCCTCGTGCCGTGGAGGATTTGGAGACCGTACTGGAGGCGGATCGTGAGGCTCGCCAAATGGCACAGGAGACTATAGATTCGGTCTATTCATAACTTCTCGGCTCGCGCCTTCGCCGCTTCGGGAGGAGAATACGAGTCGAACGCAGAAGCCTCATTTGACAAGTGTCCAGACCACGACGGACAATTAGAGATTAAGTGCACTAAGGAGATCGAAACATTTTGGCTTTGTTAACTTCTATCGGCTTTAGCATCATCGCATTCCTCTTTGTGCTGGGAGTGATGATTTTCATTCATGAGCTGGGACACCACATAGCGGCAAAACTACTGGGAATCCGGGTGGATGTCTTTTCCCTCGGGTTTGGCCGTCGACTGTTCGGCTTTAAACGGGGAGACACCGATTATAGGGTTAGCCTCCTGCCTCTGGGAGGCTACGTGAAAATGGCCGGAGAGAACTACGACGAGGAACCCACCGGTGATCCTGGGGAGTTCATGGGCCATCCCAAAACGCATCGTTTCCTGGTAGCTATAGCAGGCCCGGCAATGAATATCATTCTGGCTCTGATCCTGGTCACCACCAATCTCATGCTGGGGACTTCCGTTGCAAAACACATGCGGCAACCGGCCGTCATTGGCAGCGTCCAGGAGGGATCGGCGGCCGAGCAGGCTGGCCTGCAACCTCTGGACATCATCTTGGCCATAGACGGTGACCCGATCCCCACTTGGCAAGATTTGGTAATAGGCATCAGCCTCAGTCCCAATCAGGAACTGGTGCTGGAAGTTGAACGTCAAGGGCAGGTTCTGACCAAAAACATCACCCCTTCCTTAAGCGAAAGAATCGAAACCGGAGACATTGGAGTGGGTCCGTTTATCCCATTCATCATCACCGAAGTTGAACCGAACAGCCCTGCAACTGAGGCTGGACTCCGGCCCGAAGATGAGATCGTCAGAGTCACAATGGGGAACAAGTCCACAGTGGGATTTGACGAAAGCGCCCGACTGATCAACGCCTCCGAGGGAAGCCCTCTTAAGTTTGAAGTCCTCAGAGACAACCAAGTTTTCGAGACGACCTTTGCTGCCGTTCAAATGGAGGACCGCTGGCGCATTGGCACGACAGTGGAGTACATGCAATTGGAGCAGTACGGATTCCTGCAGGCACTGAAGCATTCATTCGAGCGGAACCTCAAGTTGACCTTGTTGACCTTCAATGTGGTGGGAAGGATCTTTACGGGGCGTACCTCTTTACGAGCCATGTCCGGGCCCATCGAGATTGCCCGCTTTTCCGGAATGGCCGCAGCAATGGGTCTGGTTCCACTCCTCAACTTCATGGCCTTGGTCTCACTGCAATTGGGGATTTTCAATCTGATGCCGATACCCATCTTGGACGGTGGTGTGATCGCACTGCTTGGCATAGAAGGGCTCATTCGGCGAGACCTCAGCATGCGTGTCAAGGAACGCATCTTTCAGGTGGGCTTTGTCTTTCTCATCCTTCTCATGGGGATTGTGATCTTCAACGATCTTGCCAAGAACCTGCCCATCCTGAATTGAGGATTTAGGTTCGACCGCTCCCCAGCCCGGTTTATTCATGGGTTCTCGTCACGAAGCGACGAAAGCGCTGACCTGAGTGCGTTGCTCCACGCGCGAGGGGCACCCGCTTGCGGGTCGCCCCCCGCAAACGTACCGTACGATACATTCAGTGTCTCGCTTCATAGATAGGGTAACGTTCGCTGATGGGGCTTGCGAGGCGAAATCAAGGAGCAAGGAGAAGGTGATGCAGGGACATCGGCGACGACGAGCGACGCAGAGGTCGCCCGCAATCCCCATCAGCCCGAAGGGTGGCGGCGGGACGGCATCAATTTCTTTGTCGCTCCTCCTCCACGATGCACCTTGACATCGTGTCGTTGTCGCTTCGCGAACTTGATGCCGTCGCGCTCGCCACGAACGCCACCGTATCTATGAAACGAGGCACTAAGGAGGCCGACCGAGGGCAACGTAGGCGGTGCAGCACGCCGGATGATCTCGTCGGTGCAGTAGAGAACCTATGCATAATCCGGGCTAGTTCCCAACCGGTGCAAACATCTCCAGGTGCACCTTTTTTGTTAAAATTTAATCTAGACAGTTGATGAGTTGCGGGAGTTCGCGAGCCGGGATTATTCATAGGTTTTCGTGAC
>JAPUFX010000081.1 GCA_027293415.1 Candidatus Methylomirabilota bacterium | reverse complement strand
CCCGGCCAAATCGGGCGCGCGGGCGCCCACTTGACCTATCCGATGGCAAATCGTGCATGTGCCTTTCGCCTTGAAGATCTGCTCCCCGATCCGAGCCAGCTGCTCCGGGGTCACCTTCCCTTCCTCGAGGGAGATCTCCTCCGGGGGCTCGGATTGGATCTGTGGGATGGAGTTGGCGTAGTAAGTGTAGATCCCCATGACGAGCAACGAAAAAACCCCCACCTTGACGACAACGGGGACGCGCATACTATTTTTCCTCCGAGCCGCCAGCGATCACGGGGGCCCGGCCGTGGGCCTCGGCCTTTCCCTTCTCCCCCAGCCCGCCAAGCCAGAAGATGAAAAGGACAAGGGCAAGGAAGACTACCGTGACAATGGTGATCACGTTTGCGGCATACCCAAGGGCCGGGGTGAACGCCTCGGGGGACGTGTCCCGGACCACGCCGTACACATGCCAGTGCTGGCGGATGCCCGAACGGGCAAAGCCCATGAGCCCCATGAGCCATGTAAAGGTCACGGCGAGCAGGATCAAGACATACTGCGAGCGTGGCGCGATGGCACCCCAGCGGATCGAGCCGGTTGAGCGCGCACCCCGGAACATGGGGATATCAATGGCCATGACGAGTATGATGGCGCCGAGCACCGCAAGCACCTGATATACCGAGAAACCGATTCTGACAACGGACTCCACGAAATAGCCGTATACGCCGTAAAAGCTTACGACGGCAGCGGCAATTCCGAAGATCCCCCCCTGAGTGGCCATGCCTGCCCGGACCCAGGGCTTGACCGATATCTTGTTGGCCCGGCGGTAAAGGAGATAAGAGAGGAAGGTGGTCAGAATCATAAGGTTGACAGCCGTGTTCTTCGCCGACATGACGCCCAGGACCCCCAGGACCGGGTGGTGCGTCCCTCCCATGAGCTGCGCCTCCTGAGGCGTCAGCGGGATGCTCCGCGGCGTGGCCCAGACGATGAACCCCGCTGCGAGGATCATGATCATGTAGGGAATGTAGCGCCGGTAGCGCTCAGAGCCGGGGATCCGCTCCATCCCCAGCCAGAGATAGTAGTTCGAACCGATGAAGAGGACACCGATGAGGATGGCCTGGACCACCCAGAGCCACGACATGAATCCCCCCATCATGGTGATCCCCATGGTTTGGTTGAAGGCGTAAATTTCGCGCCCCAGCCAGTACCCGGCAAATGGGAGCACCATGAGCGCCGAGATCGCAACAAAGTTGCCGACATACCCCATCCAATCGTACCGGGCGCGTTCCTCGCCGGATTTGGCCGACAGGAACCGGAAGGCCGCGTACGCCGCCACGATCGTGCCACCGAAGACGATGTTCGCCAGGAGCCGGTGGATGTTGAGCGGCATCCAAGTGGGGTTGTTGATGGCACCCCAGAGCGAGGTGAGTTTGCCCACCTCATCGACTCCCCCGGGCGAGACCATGAAAGTGACCCAGGCGTTCGAGACGAAGAGGATGGCGGTGCCGAAGAGGTTTGAGAGCACCCCGAGGGAGATGTGGATCCACTTTTTGGGGCCGCTGAGCCACTCCCAGCCGTAATACCAGAGGTAGACGGTGAAGGTCTCCAGGAAGAAGAGCGCCGCGTACACCCAGAAGGTTGGATAAAAGATTCCGGTCAAGTATCCCCAGAATCTGGGATAGTAGGCAATGAGGAGGAAAAGGAGAAACGCCCCGAAGAGGGCGGTCGTCGAAAAGGCCGCGAAGATGAGCTTCACGAACTCGTGGGCCAGCCAGTCGTAGCGCGCCTCCTTACTCCGCCACCCGATGATCTCGATGATCACTGCGAAAATCGGTACCCCCAGGATGAAGGCCGCGAAGTTCAGGTGGAGCTGGGCAATGCCCCACACCGCCAGTCGACTGCCAATGAGGGGAAAGCTTCGATAGGCCGCCTGATCGCCGGGTCCCCCCTGGGCCCAGGCCACGGTCGCGGCCAAGACGAGGATTCCTATAGAGAGAAAGGCGGAGGGCCATTGCCCCGGTCTGCGCAGAACAGTACGATCCTCGGTCTGACGTTTGCCGTGCATTGTACAAATCCGAACAGGGGGATTTGGAAATTCGCTGCTGCGTGTCGCAGAATTACAAGCCGAAGCTGCCTCGCACCTTCTCGATGACTTCCTCGGTAATGCGCGGGTATCCGTGTTCGGCTGCAAAGCGTTCGATGCCCTGACGCGCCATGGGTCGAATGAACTCGGGAACGCGCTCGAGGCTGCGCTCGGCCGACGGGTCCCACGACACAGAGGCCATCTCGGCCGCGCGGTTGGCCACGGCGGAGAATGGGCACCGCGAGCCTGTGCCGAGCTCCGTCGAGGCGGCAGAGTCCTCCTCGGCCGCAGGCGATGCGGCATCCCCTGCACCCTCCAGGGCACCCATCCGGCCGCCCGCCAACATCGCCCTGACGAACTCCATGGGCTCAGGCGAACCACTGCGCCCACCGATCTTTACATCAAGGGCCCGGACGAGTTGGGTTTCCCACGGGTTGGTGAGCAGGGCGGTCCGGTGGGCGCAGCTCGGGCAGGAGAAGGTTATGCTGAGGGATCCTTCCCCCTGGCTCGTGGTCTCTTCCAGCTTCATCTGCGTATCACACAAGACACAAATGAATTTCATGCCGCCTCCATCTGCTTCTGGATCGTACGGGCGATCCGAAGCAGCGCCTCGCCTGCAGGGGTGTCGGGATGACTTAATACGAAAGGTGTGCCACGGTCTGACGCGGCGGCCAGCCGTGGGTCGAAGGCAACGCTGCCGAAGTAGGGAATACTCATGGCGGCGGCCATCGCAGCTGTATCGCCGCCCGGGAACATCTCCTCCGCGGCGCCGCAGTGCCCACAGATGAACCGCCCCATGTTCTCCACCAGTCCCAGAGTCGGCGCCCACTGCGCATCGCGGACGGCGCTCACTGCCTTCTTCACGATCAGGTGCGAGACCTCAGATGCGACCGTGATGATGAGACAGCCAGCCATGTCCGGAAGTAACCCGGTCAGATGACTGATCCGGTCCGTTCCCGGCGGCAGGTCTACCAGCAACAGATCGAGCTCGCCCCAGGCGGTGTCCGCCAGGAATTCCCGCAGCGCGTTGACCTCCATCATCCCGCGCCACATGAAGCTCTCCTGCTGAGCCGACCCGTGCCACGTGACTGGGGTCTCGTCGCTCGGAAGGAGCAGGTCCATGGACACCACCTTGATCCCCATCGGCCCCTCTGGGGGAACTATCCCACCTGGCCCCATCGTGAGCGACTGGCCCCGAACACCCAACAGCTTTCCCATGCAGGGGCCGTTCACGTCCGCATCGAGCACCCCGATCCTGAGGCCCTGCATCGCCAACGCTGCCGCCAGGTTCGCCGTCACGGTACTCTTGCCGACGCCTCCCTTCCCGCTCACGACAGCCAACTTTCGGCGGATGTGCGCCATCCGCCCACGCAGTCGCGCGCTCTGTGCCTCGACTTGCGCGGCCACGTTCGAGCCACCATCTCCCACGATGTCCCAATACGTTTTCACTAACTCACCTCACAAATCCCAGGCGGCCCGCGCCACCATGGCCGCAGCACCCACCGTCAGTAGGAAGAACGCCGCCGCGGGATAGTTTGTGGGAATCGATCCCCCCCACGGCAGCACCACCGTCTCGATCCGCGGGGCGAGGGTAATCTTGCCGACTTCCCAGGCCCGGTAGGCCATGAGGAAAACCAAAACCCGCGCGAACCATTTGAACCCGCGCCACAGCAGCCACGGAAAAAGAATAACGATCACACCACCCACGGCGAACCAGACCCAGTCACCAGACCGTAGGGCACGCGGAGCAATACCCATGGCGGCCATGTAAAGCGCGCCCCCCAGGTAACATACGCCGTAGGCCACGTAGGCCCACGCTGCTTTCCGGAACTTCTCCTGCTGCGACGCCATGGCTCTGTCTCGTCAGTTGGCGAACCACGGAAAGCGGCCCAGCATCCGCTGCCGTACCTCCTGCATCAGCTCTGCCGTAACAACGCCACCTTCACGGGCGCGGGCCTCGCGTTCCAACGCCTGAATGACCATGCCTCGGGCGAAACCGGGAACTCGCCCGAGCCGTGCTTGCGCGTCGACGGTCCAGGTAAGCGTTGGCTCTACAGCAATCCCAAAGGTTTGCTCTGCGGGAAGCTCGATCACGCGACCGCCGTAGGCCCCAGGTTGGTAGGCGCAGGCTGGGTCTTCCGCCAGGTAGTCGCCGTACGTGGCGTACGCTCGGCAGCGGCACCCCCCACACACCTTGGAAAACTCGCAGGCGCCGCACCGGCCGCCGAGGCGCCCACCGCGTAAGTCGTTGAAGAGGGCGGCCTCCCGCCAGAGGACATCGAACGGAACCCGTCGCAAGTTCCCCGCCACCACTGGCATGTATGGACATGCGGTCACGTCGCCGTCCGGCATGATCCGGCAGTAATGTCGCCCTGCCGGACAGCTCCCCTCGGCGTAGTTTCTCAACAGCGGCGAAGCCGGGTCGAGCCCGTACAGGATCCGCCGGAAGAACGGGGCACACTTGGCCCGGATCAACATGTCGCCTGCCCGCCCGAGCGCCGCCCCCCACGGATCATCGGTGGTCGTGTCGGCCTGCGACGAGCTCGGTTGAGGCGCTGGCCCAACCCCTTGTGCCCGCGCGAGGGTGGTCAGGATCCGCTCGTACTGCTCTGGTGTAATATCGGTAAGCCCCTCCCCCCGCCCCGTTCGAACCAGGAAGAAGAGGTTGAGGACCTTCGCCCCCAACGTGCGGGCAAGGTCGATCATGGCAGGGATCTCATTTACGTTCCAGTCCGTGACACTCATATGAAGGGAAAAGGGAAGACCTTCGGCGCGGAGCGACTCGGTCGCCTGGATTGCCCCCTGCCACGCCCCCGGCAGTTGGCGGAAGGCATCGTGGCGGGATGGGTCGGTGGAGTCGAGACTGATGCTCGCCCCCTGGATCCCGTGCTGCCGCATCGCCTTGGCCTGCTTCTGCCTGAGCAGGAAGCCATTGGTCCCCAAGACGACCGTAAAGCCTTTGTCCGCCGCGTAGGCCCCCAGATCGAAGATGTCCGGCCGCAGCAGCGGCTCGCCCCCGGTGAGGATCAGCAAGACGTTCCGGTTCACCGCGGCGATCTCGTCCATCACCGAGAAGCATTCTTCCGTGCTCAATTCCCCTGCCGCACTCGCCCCCGGGAATGCGCTCAAGTAACAGTGGGCGCATTTCTGGTTGCAGCGCTGGGTCAGGTTCCAGGAGATGGCGTACGGGGTGAAAGTGGTCATCTTCCGCAGTTGAGAGCTGAGAGCTTAGAGATCAGAGCTGACCCCTCACCTCTCAACTCTTAACGCTCAGCTTCCTTGTTGTATTCCTCGATCAGCTCGGCCATCATCTTCGTCCCCACTTCGATCCCGGCTTCCACGATCTCCAGCGTGATTTCCCGAGTCGCCCGCTCCGCGGCAGCTTCTTCCACCCGTTTCTTCGTCATATCCCGCATGTACCCCTCGGGGACCCGAGCGAGCCGCACCACCGCTTCCTCCGTCCAGGTAAAGAGATCGTCGGTCTTGCCTGTCGCGCGGGTGGCTCGCAGCATGTGCTGTTCCGGCGTCAGGGCATCCCGGTCCTGCATCACCCGGTCATCCTCAAGAATCTCTGCTACGATCGGCCACGCCAGGTCTTTCGTGATCACCTCCAGGTACTGCACCCGTGCCAACTTCTCAATGCGGGCTTTGGTCCGGCGCCGCATGTACCCGGAGGGCGCCATCCGCAGGACGCGGTTCGCTTCCTCCGTCCAGCGGAGCTTGAGTCCGTCGAAGGTCTCTTCCTCCCGAATCGCCCCCTCTGAGGCCGCCAGGGCTTCCACCGCCGCCTTGTCCACCTTCTCAAACTGTGCCGCATCCGCGCTACAGACCACGCATACGACCGGCTGCACACCGCGCACGGTATGCCCGCAGACCCGACAGATGTATGTCGGGATCTCTGATTCTCGCACGTGCTCCACGGCCAGCTCGAGAGCCAGCTTCTCCGCCTTCTCTGCGGTCCGGCGAGGCATGAAGATGTCCATCACCTGTTCGATCACGGAGTTCGTGACCACCGAATGTCCCCGTTCGAGCGCAAAGCGCAGGACCGCGGTCCGGGCAATCTGTTTCACGAAGCCCGGCACCTTCTCCATCCGTTGCTCTGCCTCCGGCGTCCAGGTGATGCTGGCCTCCGCCTTGACGTCCATCGGCGGATAGAATTTCCGGCTGGTCACCAGCACGTGGCAGGGGGCCAGCCGCAACAGGTTCTCGCTGTTGGAGCCGATATCCATGCCATCATCGCTGTGCACCCCGATCTTTCCCAGGACCAGCATCCACGGTTCCGTCTGGCGGACGTACCGGAGGATCCGGTCGAACGGCTTCCCATCTAGCAGGGTGATCTTCAGGTTTATCCCCTGATCGCGCGCGACCTCGCGGGCGACTTCGAGGTGCGACTGGTAGATCTTGGCCAGGCCGGTGTCGATGACCTCCTCGTGCAGCTGCTCCTGCTCCTTGAACTTGAAGACCTTGGCCGCCTTCTCTGTCAGCACATCGGCAAGGCTGTGGAACACCGTATAGTGTAGGACCGGGTCGTACACCCCTACCGCCTCGACGGGGCGGTTAAAGGCCTTCCCCAGCGCGATGGCCGCCTGCAGCCCGGCATAGGACTGGAGGCTCCCGTCGATGCCAACGACGATCGCCGCATCCGGGAGTGCGTCGGGTGGCAACAGCGTCTTGACCACCAGTGTGTCCGTCTCGATGCGCCGGACCACCCGCTCGCAGACGCTCCCAACGTTACTGGTCTTGACCGCCCCCATCCCCAGGGCCCCGATCACCACGAGGTCGTAGTCTGACTCCCGGATGTCCCGAACCAGCTCGGTGTAGTTCTTGCCGTCGATCATGACCATCTTGCAGGTGAGCCCCTCGGCGCGGGCCCTCTGGGCCATGACCTCAAGATAAGAGTCTGAGATGAGTTGCAGCCCCATCGTGATCAGGGAGTCATGAATCCTCCGCTGCTTCTCCAACTCTTCCTCGACCTGGTACTCCGGCGGCAGCGTGTACTCCATTTGCCGGAACCGGTAGTCGTGCATCTTGGCTGCGTACACATGGCTCCCCACCAGATCGCTCCCGAATGCCTTCCCCAGAGCGACGGCAAGGTCGATAGCCGTATTGGAATGCTCGGAGTTATCCACCGGGACATAGATTGTCTTATACATAGATGATAGCTCCTTCTCGGCGTGAATCCACGTGACCCCCCGCCCTACGGCTGTGAGGGGAAGGTTCAGCGATTGGTGAGCATGCGTCTGCGGGGACCGAGGTTCGGCCCTTTCTTGTACCCTGATTCACAATTGCTTGTCAAGACCAAGCCCGGATTATTCACACAGAAGTGAATGATCCGCCCTCCGGGCTTCGACTCCACCCCGCGTTTGCGGGGCGTCGCTCAGGGCTGGCCTTGAGCAGGCCGTGGGACGGCCTGTCGAAACCTGCCGGTGCGGCTGAGCCCGCACCAGCAGGCGCATTATTCACGAACGGAGTGTCTTCGTAAATAATGCGGGCAAGGACTACCCATACGCAGAAAACGCCGCTCTCCTTCACGGAAAGCGGCGTACACAGGCCGGGCGGCCAGCCAGACGCTGTTTCATCCACGCAGTGCTACCAATTGACCCGACTGGGGTCGCCCTTATAGAGAGATCGGATGAAGGCGAGGACCTTCCAGGTCTCTTCCTCCGTCAGCACCTTACCGAAAACCGCGGGCATGGTTTGTTCCGGAATCTGCCCTCGAATCAATTTGAAAAGGGTCTCGTCGTCGCTGCCAAACGTCCACTCATCGTCAATAAGGGGCCGGCCCATCCCGCCGCCGCCCGTTCCTCCGTGGCACCCATTACAGCCATACATGAAGTACAGGTTCCGCCCTTCCTTGATCGCCTCGGGGTTCCCCGTGAAGAGGTTGAGCTTCTTCGGCTCTGCCTGATCCTGAACCTGAGCTCCTACAAAGCCAAGGTGCCAAGCAAGCATAAGCCCCAGCGCTACCGCGCCAATGGACCAGATCCTCCGCATCGTTCCTCCTCTTCAGGGAGGGGTCGCTTCTCCGGAGATACGGGAGCCGGAGAAGCGGGGTCCCCCCTGCTACTTGTATGTACCGACGGCCTTTTCTGCCGTGATGCCCGGGGCAGGGCGCGGCGTCGCATCCGTGTTGGGCGGGAGAATGGGATACTCCACCTTGGGTTGCTCGCCAGTAAGGGTCCGGAGGAACGCGGTGATCTTGTCCATTTCCTCGTTGTTCATCTTAACTCCCACCTGTACCACCCCCATGACCTCTACCGCATCCCTCAGACCCCAAACCTTACCCGAGTGGAAATAGGGGGGGGGTGAGTGCGATGTTACGCAACGAAGGGACTTTGAACAGGAACTCGTCGCTGGCGGTCTTCGTGACCGTGAACCGCCCCTTATCCCCTGGGGGCAGCAGGTCGGCGCCCGGTTGTTCCACCAGGCCGAAGGGCTTGTAGTCATTACCACCCAGGTTCACGCCCTTGTGGCAGGTTGCACAGCCCTTGTTTATGAAAACCTCGAGTCCTTCTTTTTCCTCAGCGGTCAGGGCGTTCTGATCCCCTCTCAGGTATTGGTCGAAGCGAGCGTTGGGGGTGATGAGTGTGGCTAGGAAGGCCTCGAGTGCATAGCCGACGTTCCCAAAGGTGACAGGGTCCCCAAGGCGAGGGTCTCCGCCGAAGACCTTTTCAAATAGCTCAACATACTGGGGCAGGCTCTTGAGGGTGGCAACCACCCGCGCAGGGGTGTTGTTCATCTTCATCGCGCCTTGCACCGGGTCCAAAGTCTGCTCGGCCAGGTCCTCGCCACGCCCATCCCAGAAGTGAACAGTATTAAAACGAGCGTTCAGTAATGTGGGGGCGTTCCTCCCACCCTTTTTCCACGCATGACCAATAGAAGCTTCCTGCAGGTCCACAAGCCCAAGGCCCATGTTGTGGCAGGTGTTACAGCTAATCACACCAGAGGCGGAGAGCCGGGAGTCAAAGTAGAAGCATCTTCCCCAGCTGGATCTTGTCGGGAGTGAGGGGGTTTCTCATCAAGGCAGGAGGGGTTTTCGGGATAGGCTCGAACCGGTCGCGCGCCCTCTCTAGCAGGCTTTTCCGCGCCCATGCACTTCCCATGAATCCTAGGAGCAGTATGAGGATCCCTGCACCGAGTAGGATCTTCCGCCACATACGTTCACCCGCCTTTGCGGCCGCGTTCCGCCTGTCCGGTGCTACCAATTGATCTCACTAGGGTCGCCTTTGTACAGCGTTCGGACAAAGGCGAGGACTTTCCAGATCTCGTCATCCGTCATTTCCTTGCCTAATTCCGTCACCATGCTTTGCTCCGGAATCTCCCCTTTGATCAGCTTGAAGAGGGTCCCATCGTCGCTGCCAAACGTCCACTCATAGCCCAGAATCGGGTCAGCCATCCCCCCTCCACCCCCTCTTCCGTGGCAATCGGAACACCCATAATAAGAGTACAGCTGCCACCCTTCCTTGATCGCCTCCTGGTTTCCTGTATACGGGTTCAGCTTCTTTGGCTTTGGCTGATCCTGAGCCCCTGCAATGCCAAGGTGTCCACCGAGCGTAAGCCCGAGCACCACGGCACCGATGAACCACCTCTTCCGCACCCTCCCCCCCCCTCAAGGGAGTCCATTCCACCGTTACGAGCCTCCCTTGCTGATTCCCTTTACTCACGCCCCGCTCGGAGCCTGGACGACCAGGAGGGGCACGCCATACTCCTCCAGAATTTGCCTGATCTCGGCCTGTTTCTTACTCAGCACTTCCTCCAACTGGGCTTTGAGAGCTTTATTGCCCTTTTTGACCCCCATGGAGATCTGGAAGGTCACGGGATTGTGAGGATCATCCTCCTGGAGTGGCACCGTCTCCATAGGGCACCCAGTGTACTTCTTCACACAGTATCCGACAACCGGCCCCCAGAGCACGGCCACATCGATCTCACCGGCAATCAGATCCTTCATGGGCTTGGTGAGAAATTCTTCCGGGTGATCCCAGTC
Organism: Candidatus Methylomirabilota bacterium; assembly: GCA_027293415.1. Taxonomy (NCBI): domain Bacteria; phylum Methylomirabilota (SeqCode); species Candidatus Methylomirabilota bacterium. The sequence goes on along the minus strand of JAPUFX010000081.1, from coordinate 4,001 downwards.
GTAAAAGAGGGAATATTTGATGACGTTATCACCGAGAATGTCCCTTTTCGCCAAGGCCTCCTCGGGGGGCGTACCGCGATGGACTCCGACCCTGAGTGTCCTCAGGAGCGGATCATCCAGGGACTCGATCTGAAAGCCGCGCGTATTTAAATAGGCAATAACATAGCCGGTGCGGTAATAGGGTGTGGTCGCGAGGACCCGCCCATACTCCGTCGGGACCCCGATCAGGACATCACACCGCTCCGCCCCGAGGGTATTCCGGACCAGCCCCCGCTGGTGTGGCCACCAGTAATAGCTGAGCTTCGCGCCCAATGCCTTGGCGGTCAGCTCGGCAATCCTGTTCTCGAACCCTTCCTGCTGCTTGTTTGAGAAGGGGAGGTTGTTCGGATCGGCACAGACCCGCAACTTTTTCGCCTCGCCTCCCCATGCACCCACCACAAAAGCAGAGGGCACGAAGAGCAGCACTGCCGCGAGGTACAGCACTTTTCGGCTCATGAATCTGTCTCCGCCTTTCGGGGTTTCCTCTCCTTAGCTTAGACGCGTTGGCCGGCCCCCCTATTCAGCACATGACATACTACGGACTTCAGCTATGCCATGCAAGGACTCCCGCCCAAAAAAATCACCCCGCCAGAGCGGGGTGATTGTTTGGCAATGATTGCCAGGAAAGGGACCCGGCACCGGAGACGAGGTCCCCGGCGCCGGGTAACCCGTGGGTTTACAGGCCGAACACGTACAGCATACCGCCCTTGGTCGTGGCCTTATCCAGACCGGCCCCGTACGCGACCCCGACCGCGCCGAGCGCGCCGAAGGGATCATCCGGAGGCAGGTCGAGCGACACCGGGGCGCCAAACCAGCCTCCGACCCCCGCATAGATGGCTACATACTGCTTGCCATCAGGGCCGAGGTAGGTCATCGGGACTGCAATGGTCCCCGAGCCCATCTTGTGCTTCCACAGGAGCCTGCCGTTCCGGGCGTCCACTGCCTTGAACCACCCGTCCATGGTCCCGTAAAACACCAGATCGCTCTTGGTCGCCAGGGCACCGCTCCAGGCCGGGAAGGGCTCCTTGATGCCCCACACCTTCTTCCCCTTGGCTCCATCCCAGGCAAGGAACTCACCCAGGTGACCGCCGCGGCCCGGGAACATCAGGACGTTCGCACCAACATAGGCCGCCCCCGCCGTGTACTTGACGAGGACTCCCTCGTAGTTCATGCACATGTTGTTCGTGGGGACGTAAAAGAGTTTGGTCCTCGGGGAGTAGGCCGCCGGCTGCTGGTCCTTGCCCCCCATGGCGCACGGGCAGATGTCCTTGGTGTCCACTCCCTGCTTCGTCCGTTTTGACGGAACCTCAATCGGCCGCCCCGTCTTCTTGTCGATCCCTGTTGCCCAGTTGACAAACACGAAGGGCTCGGCCACGATAATCGTCCCGTCTCGGCGATCCAGCGTATAGCCAAAGCCGTTCCGGTCGAAGTGAGTCAGGGTCGGGACCTTCTTCCCCCTGATGGTCTGGGTGGTGAGGATAGATTCGTTGACCCCGTCGTAGTCCCACGCATCCCAGGGGGTCATCTGGTAGGCCCACTTAGCCTTCCCGTCGTCCGGATTCCGGGCCCAGATCGTCATCGACCACTTGTTATCCCCCTTGCGCGGCGTGGGATTCCAGGTCCCGGGGTTCCCGGTCGCATAGTAGAAGAGGTTCAGTTTCGGGTCCCAGGAATACCAGCCCCACGTAGACCCCCCGCCAATCTTCCACTGATCGCGGGGCCAGGTCTTGGTCCCCTGGCCGAACCGGCCGTACTCTGGATGGGCGGCGTTGAAGTCGCTGGCAAGGAGCAGATCCTTATCGGGCCCCATGCTGTAGGCCTTCCACATCCGCTTGCCGGTATTGACGTTGTACGCCGCGACCCAACCCCGGATCCCGAACTCGCCGCCGGAGACGCCGACGATATACTTGTCATTGATGATCAGATTGGGGCCGGTCATCGTCTCGCCCTTGGCGGGGTCAGCATTCCTGACTTTCCAGATCTCTTTGCCCGTTTTGGCGTCCAGGGCGATCACCCAGCCGTCCAGCGTGCCCATGAAGATCTTGCCCGCCACGTAACTCAAGCCCCGGTGAACCAAGTCGCAGCAGGCCACCGCCATCGCCCGCTTGTCCTGCTTCGGGGTATAGCTCCAGATTAACGGGGCTCCCTCCTTCGTCAGGTCGAGGGCATAGACGTGATTGGGAAAGGAGCTGTGCGCGTACATCGTGGTACCGACAACCAGCGGTGCTCCCTCTTGGCCTTGAAGCGTTGCCAGCGAGAACGACCAGGCGACCTTGAGGTTCTTGACGTTCTTCCTGTTGATCTGGGTCAGGCGGCTGTATCCAGTGGCCGCATAGTTCTTGCGCTGGATGACCCACTGGCCATCATCGTCCTGCAGCTTGAGGAGTTCTTTGTTGGCTTGGACTGCTAGGGGGAGTAACAACACTATGGAGAGGGACAACATCAGCAGTCGCTTCATCGTTCACTCTCCTGCCTTTGGGGTTGCGTATTACGATCCGGTGATTAATTTTGCGTCATGATCGAAGAACACTCGTAACCCCCTCCGCCTACTTACATTCATCTAATATTCCGTCGATCGCTCACCTCCTTTCTCGTCTCAAGGAATCGGCACCCGTGTCGTTCGCGGGTGCTTCCTTGGAAACAACAGAAGTGAATATAAAACTCGGTTCCAATTTGAGGCTGCCGCTTAAAATAGCCAATCCCTTTCCCCCTTGTCAAGACAAAAATAGAAAAAAACCCTTGACAGGGGCTCGCCTCCCGGATAAAGAAGGCAGGTAAGCTAAAGAACTAGAAACATAACCTGTATCATCTTTCACCGCGGTTCCGGCCCACACGGACAAAACAGGCCGTGACGAGCTAAAGATCGGCCAGCTCTGCAATACGTTTGCTCAGCGGATATCAAACACGAGGAAACGGTGAAAGACCTCCCTGAACAAGGATCGAGACAAAGAGCCTCGGGATCCGAACGGGGTTTTGTTTTCTCCGTTTTTGGCCTGGCCTCTATCACTATCACTCTGATTCTGCTCTCTTCACCCCCTCCGGCTGCTCCCGCCTCTGATTTGTCAAGCGCCGCTGAAACGATCGCCAAACGGCTCACCGCCGACCTCTCCACCGCCCCAGAAGAAGAGTTGGGCCGTGTCATCTTTGTCGTCCCTCCGGTGGGCCTGGTGATCAAGCTCGAGAAGAGCGAGGCGACCCTGGACGCGGAGTATCTTCTGACACGCGCACCGGAAAAGTCAGGACCAGGCGCCTTTCCCATGGTGATCGGCGCCGTCCGCCTGACGGCGGTGCGGCAGGACAAGGCCAGGGCGATCCTCCTCTGGTCTCGGGTCCCCCCGCGCGCGGGAGACGAGCTGGTCACACCCTCCCGCATCACCATCTTGCTCCTGCCCACCCGTGACCTGGCACACCACCCCGGGGCGACCGCAGCCCTCACAGACCAGGCTTTCGAGATCGCGTTCGGGCAAGTGTCCCGGGTCCGAGTCGTCCGGCTCAAGCGGGAGCCTCAGGGTGAAGAGGCGCAAAACCTCTTGCGAACTGCCGGCGAGATCGGGCTTTTCGTCGAGCCGTTGGTCCTGCCCGACGCCAGTGGGGTCAAGATCGCGGCAAAGGCCCGCTCGGTCCTCTCGGGCTACACAGCCGGGACCTACGCCGAGGTCGTTGCCCTTGGCCCACCGATGTCCCTCCCGACCCCTCGTATGGCCCGCCCCGCGCCTCCCTCCCAGCCTTCAGCAGACCGCCCCGCCTGGGTAGAGCCGCAAGTCAAAGAGGAGGTTATCCCGAGGACCTCTCCACTCAGTGCAAGGGCCGAGGAAGCCCCGGCCGGCTTTGTCATTACTAAAAGGGAATCACAGCCTGGCGAGATCCTCCTGGAATCGGAGAAGCCCGGCCCCATCCATAAGAACCTGGAAGAGGCGCTTGTCGGCATCTCCGCGGCCGACCTGGATGGGGACGGACGACCC
>JAPUFX010000080.1 GCA_027293415.1 Candidatus Methylomirabilota bacterium | reverse complement strand
CTTGTATCGCTCCCAGAGCGGTTCCCTGACCCTGAAATCATTTCCAAGCATTTACCGAGCTATACCAAGCACGGCTTGATCCTCGATCAAGGGGAGGAGGGAGCCTGTACCGGGTTCGGTCTGGCAGCCATGATCAACTATCTCCTTTGGAGGGGAAGCATAGGGACGAGGCGGAAAGTGGAACGGGTCAGCCCGCGTATGCTCTACCACTTGGCCCGAACCTACGATGAATGGCCAGGCGAAGATTATGAGGGCTCGAGCTGCCGGGGGGCCATGAAGGGTTGGCATCGCCACGGTGTATGCTCGGATGCGCATTGGCCTTACCGTTCGAAGGGTCAGGTCAAGTTCATTAAGCCAAAGGAGGGTTGGCAGCAGGATGCTGCAAAGCGCCCTCTAGGTGCATACTATCGCGTCAAGAAGGATTCCATTGCGGACATGCAAGCAGCGATCTACGAGGTCGGGGCGATTTATGTATCGGCAACGGTCCACGAGGGTTGGTTCCTGGATTCCCACTCGAAGTTGCCGATCATTACCATGGTTCCTGGCGAGACCGGTGGGCACGCCTTTGCCATGGTCGGATACACACCGGAAGGCTTCATCGTGCAGAACTCCTGGGCCGAGGATTGGGGATACCGGGGGTTCGCCATCATGACCTACCCGGATTGGGTGCAACACGGTGCGGACGCCTGGGTGGCCGTACTCGGGGCGCCGATGGCTGTGCAGATTGAGGACCGGACCCGGAGCAGCATGTCTCTCAGGGATGTGGCCGACGGAAAGGCAACGTGGTTCTGGCGCTCAGACCGTGTAACCCTAGAGTACACATACCAAAACGAGGCGGTCCAACCGTTGAGCGAGAGCAGCGCATATGGACACACCATGGTGCTCGGCAACAATGGGCGTCCACTCAATCGCTTCCTCGATTTAGAGGACGCGAGCAGCGCGGTGAGGGAAACGGCGCTGACGCTGCCGCTAGATTGGCTGGGCGAACAACGTGCACCCAAGCTCGCCATCTACGCTCACGGTGGCTTAAATCACGAAGAAGGCTCCATCAGACGAATCCGGGTGCTCGCCCCTTATTTCCGGGAGAACGGCATCTACCCCTTGTTCGTGACCTGGCGAACGGGGTTCATGGATAGCGTGGTGGGGATGCTCGAAGACGTTGTGGAACGATTCTTTACCCCCCAAGGGGTCGAGCCATCGTGGGGGTGGTTTGCGGATGTCAAGGAGCAGATCAAGGAAGCGAGAGATCGCGCCATCGAGGTCGCGTGTGAGCAACTCTTGGTGAAAGCGGTCTGGATGCAGATGAAGCAAAACGCCGAGGCCGCGGCGGACCGCGACGCCGGACTTACCCTTTTGACCAATCACCTCAGCACACTGAAGGATCGACTCCCCAAGCTGGAGATTCATCTCATCGGACACTCCGCGGGATCCATCCTTCTCGGCTACTTGTTAGACAGCTTTGCTGACAAAAAGCTGAAGGTCTCTACGCTCACCCTGTATGCTCCGGCATGCACGGTCGGATTTGCCCTTCGGTATTACGCTCTTGCGGTACAGAAGAAAGTTTTGTCAAACAGCGACATGTACTTCGACATCTTGAGTGACGAGAGGGAGCAGGCTGACTCCGTAGGGCCATATGGAAAGTCCCTCCTCTACCTGGTCAGCCGAGCCCTTGAAATTGCCCACAAGATGCCACTTCTCGGTTTGGAAGGGGCGTGGCGCGAGGAGGCCGAGACACCAGATATGTGGAATCGTGACACGCTCATTGATGTAACAAACTGGAGGAAATTTGCAAAATCCGAGGTCGGGTTGAAAGTCCACACCAAGGGCCGCACGAAAGTCTCTGACGGACAAGAGTTTATCCCGTTGGCCCACGGGTCCTTCGACAACGATGTGGAGGTTGTGACTGCAACTCTAGAGCGGATCCGTGGCGATAAACTGCGCGCAAAGGTCGAGAACCTTCACGGTTTTTAGGCTGCATTCGGTACACGTCCAATGTGTTAGATCAGGTCAGGGTCAGAATCAGCCCCGGGCCCTCTCCGGCACACACCTTGCACCGCCTTCCCGCAGCTACCGTAGTTTGGAAAAAGGCGGAAATATGGAGGGGGTGCGAGCAAAGGTCAGGCGCCTGGAGCTAACAAATGAAAGGTCACCCCTCTGGGCCTGGGAGCCCACTGCGCCTTTCACCGTGCTCACCGTTTCAGGTGACACAATTGAGTTTCCTCCGTACAGCGTTCCGGCTCGCTCCGTTCAGTCAGCTGTAGCCTACTCGGTCAAGCTCCCCGGCCTGGGTCGAATACCCTGGACGATAGCCTTGCGTCTGCGGACGCAAGATGGGATCTACGACCTCCTGGTGGACGCGAAAGTTTTTCGTTCCCTCCATTTCCCGTTCCCCGTACGGCACGACGAGGCTCAGATGTTTCCCCTTTATATTGATCGAGCAATCAAAGTCTTGCTTTTGGCTCTCGCAGCCGCAATTGCTCTCTTTTTACTATACTCCTGACGTATTGGTCGAAGAGTGGGGTTGGGAATCAGGTCTTGAATCTTGACAGTAGCGGAAGTATGGACCCGGGGTGAACCATCGCCCCCGGCCCACCGCAGGCACAATCGACGGCGCACCAAACACTCAGACGCCTTCCTGGAAATTTAAAGGCCCGGGAAGGCGTTTTCCTTTCACAAACGGGGAAGGATAGCTTAAAATCTATCGAGAGAGAGATGGAGCAGGAAATGTGGGGGAGTGACGCGATGACCATGACTCACTGGTCCTGTACGCGACGCGGTTTCCTTGGTCGACTCGCCGTGGGCGCGGTGGCGTTTAGTATGCCTGGGGCGTTTGCCGAAGCATTGGTGCGGACGCCGCGGCAAACCGAGGGTCCGTTTTATCCCAACAGACTTCCGCTGGACACTGATAACGATCTGCTGGTCATCAACGACGCGATCACGCCTGCCGTGGGCGAGATCACGCATCTCAGCGGAAAAATCCTCGACGCGCGTGGAGAACCCGTGAGGAACGGCGTCGTCGAGATCTGGCAAGTAGACAAGCATGGCGCCTATCTCCATCCCGTCAGCGCCAA
>JAPUFX010000079.1 GCA_027293415.1 Candidatus Methylomirabilota bacterium | reverse complement strand
CCCATCGGGACGGGGCGGGATTCGGCGCTCGGCGTTCGCCTCGCTGAGCACCCCCCAGGCGTAGGGGTGCCTCGGGGAGGAACACTCCTACAACCCCTCAGTGCCCCTGGCCCGCATTATTCACGAACGGGGTGTCTTCGTGAATAATGCGTCCCGCCGCTGCGGCGGGACTCAAGGCTAGCCCTGAGCGACGCCCCGCAAACGCGGGGCGGAGTCGAAGCCCGGAGGGCAGATTATTCACTTATGTGAATAATCCGGGCTGGCGGAACCCTGGGGTGCTTAGGAGGAGTTAGTTGGAGGGGCACTCGGAATGGGGAAGGCTTCCCGGGACGACGCTGGCAAGTTCTTTGCATGGGCGAGAAGGAGAAAGGAGGGTCAAGCATGAAAAGACAGCTGTTACTGCTCTTCCTCGCAATGGGCCTTCTCTTGGTGGGATGCGCCGTAAATCGCGATCTCGAGCATCGGACCGCTTACGACTATGCACCCCGGTGGGTCGTGTATGCCATTCATCCGGTGGGGTGGTTCCTGGACCACGCGATCGCGAGGCCGCTTACTGGTGTCGCTTGTAGCATGCCGGATGTCACCGGCTGTATCCCGAACGACGAGCTGGCCTTACAACGTTAGTCTTTTCGTCTTTTCCCGTCAGCCTCCCTCGGACGCGAGGAGCACTGTGACTCCATCCGGCCGAGACGGCCAGCCATTTCAGCCGGATTGCCGACTTTCGCGCATTCACTGTTTCCAGCTGGGGAGCGAGTGCGGATACCGAATACCCCCTGGGGATGAACGAGAATCCGGGAAACGAGCATGCCGTTGTTTTCGAAGAGCGCCTATCCCTGACAGTGGGGTAGGCGCTTTCACGTGTACCTTCTTCTCACCGGCGATCTGCAAAACTGCCCTCGCCTTTGACAAGCCGTCGCCTCCTCCCGTAGAATCAATTCGAGGTCCCCGCCGTGCCTGGGAGTCGCGCAGCCGATTTTGAGGGTGAGTCATGCCCACTCGCTTCAAACAAATTCTACTCATTCTTGGCGCCCTCTTGTATGTTGTGAGTCCAGTGGACCTCGTCCCTGATCTCATCCCCGCCGTGGGGTGGCTGGACGATCTCATTATCTTGGGCCTCCTCCTCTGGTTCCTCTCTGGGGTCCGGGTGGATCCGGGCAGGGGCTTTGGGAAGCGGCCAGCGGAGCCCGAGGCCCAGGCAGGATCGGCTGATCCGTACGCCCTCCTCGGGGTCGATCGGGGGGCGAGCCCGGACGAGATCCGCACCGCTTACCGGCATTTGGTCGCCCAGTACCATCCCGACAAGGTCTTGCATCTCGGCCGAGAGTTCCAGGAGATGGCCCATCAAAAGCTTATTGCTATCAAGGAGGCCTATGAGATGGTGAAGGGCCGGGCGGACAGCAGACAGGGGTGAGGGGGCGAAAGGCTTGACAGGCTAGTGGGGAGCGGGTAACATCCCCGCCCAAGTCATCAATTCTTCTGCCTGTGGGATCTTTGTGAGCAGCCGTAGCAAAAAATCGGGGTCACGCTTTTACGAGCTGTACTGCATCGGCTGTGGCAGGCGGGTTCGGGAGGATGAATCGACCACCCGCTGCCCCACCTGTCGTAGCCCCCTCGACGTTCGCTACGATTACGACTATATCCGCTCCCGTCTCAACCGGTACTCCCTCCGGAATTCGCCGATCAAGGCGGTGAAGTATCTCGACTTCTCTCCCATCGAGAACCTGGATCTCGTGGTCTCTTTGGACGAAGGGGGAACCCCTCTGTACCGCTGCCGGAAACTGGGAGAGGCCACCGGGTATTCTCGGCTCTACATCAAAAATGAAGGCGCCAACCCGACCGGGGTGTTCAAGGATCGCGGGACCATGGTGGAGATCACCAAGACGAAGGAGCGAGGCGCCAAGGCGGTCTGTGTTGCTTCCACCGGAAACATGGCCGCCTCCGTCGCCGCGTATGCTTCCATCGCCATGATGCCCTGCTACGTCCTGGTCCCCGAGGGAACCGCCATCGGGAAGATGGCCCAGGCCTTGAGCTATGGGGCAAGGCTCCTGCAAGTTCGAGGGACGTACAATGACGTGTTCCGCCTGACCGAAGAGATGAGCGAGCGGTACCATTTCACCCTGGCCGGGGACTACGCGTTTCGGGCCGAGGGACAGAAGACCCAGGCCTTCGAGATCATCGAGCAACTCGACTGGCGGGTCCCGGCAGTGGTGATCGTTCCCATGGGCTTTGGGACCAACATCGCCGCTATCTGGAAGGGGTTCAAGGAGTTTTACGACCTGGGGCTCATCGACCGTCTCCCCCGCCTCATCGGGGTCCAGCCGGAGGGATGCAACCCCATCGTCGCTGCCTTCAATCGAGGGGAGGAAAAGATTATCCCCGTGGAGCGGCCCAATACCATCTGCTCTGCATTGGCTGCAGGGGACCCCTTGGACGGCGTGAAGGCCTTGCGGGCTATCCGGGAGTCAGGCGGATGTGCCCTGACCGCCAGCGATGGCGAGATCCTGGAGGCCCAGCAGCGACTGGCCCGGCACGAATCGATCTTCGTCGAGCCCGCGGGGGCCCTCCCCATGGCCGCCCTTCAGCCGCTGCTCACGACGGCCCGGGTCCGTGCTGACGAGGTCGTGGTCTGTCTTGCCACGGGCAACGGCCTCAAGGATCCCCGGTCGGCCCTTCGTGTTCTTCCCTCACCCGCCGCCATCGAGCCCTCCATTCAGGAGGTGGACAAGTTCCTCAAGTTCAAGCTGTACGAGATCCGGGCCGCCGGCGCGAAGAATGGCGAGCGGAACCTTTTCACCGAGGTTCCTTCAAAGGGAGCCCTCGCTGAGCTGGTGAGTAAAGAGTTCGGCATTCGGCTCACGCCGGAGTACGCGCAGCACGTCCTGGGTTTGGTGGAGGATTTTGTCAACAAGGGGAAACAGGTTACCAAGGCAGACCTCCAGTACATCCTGGAGACGACTCTGAAGCGTGGCTCCGGGGAAGGGGTGCTCAAGGTAGAGGATTTTCAGGTGACGACGAGCTTGCACGGTCATGCCCAGGCGAAGGTGTGGGTCAGCTTCGACGGGGAACGGCTCGAGTCGAGTGGGACGGGGGTTGGTCCCGTCGATGCGGTGATCAGCGCCCTCAAGGCGGCAGCCAGCAGTCGGGGTCGGCTCTTCTTCGAGCTGATCGACTACCAGGTGGAGATTAACTCTCCCGGAACCAGTGCCTCGGTGGAGACCACGCTGGTCTTGAAGGATGCACAGGGTAACCGGATCGTTGCCACCGGGACATCTCCCGATATCATCGTGGCCTCGGTCCAGGCCTTTGCAGATGGCTATAACCTTCTTTGGTCCCGCCAGCAATCGTAAGTCCAGGTCATTTCTGTTATCCTTCCCATCCTTTCTTTCGTTCTATTTTTGAGCCTCCAAAGGCCACTCGTGATTGATATAGAAATTCTCAGGGGATTCCCATACCTTGTTGATATTTTTCATTTGACTTATTTGGATAAATAGTGAATTCTTAGCCATCTGAACGAGTTGCTCCTTTGACCGCGTTGGGGGGACACGGTGCCAGAAGGCCGGCGTATCCTGATGGTGGATGATGACGCGCTGATTCTGGAGGCCGTCGCCGATATGTTAACGGCGAGGGATTACCAAGTCACCAAGGCCATGGACGGCCTGGAGGCACTGGAGCAGTTTCGGGGAAATCCATTTGACCTGGCCATTGTGGACGTTGTCCTTCCCAAAATCGACGGGCACGAGCTCTGTCGCCTGATCAGGCAAGACGAGCGGGGCCGCTTGCTGCCCATTATTGCGTTTACGGCGCTGGGGCCGCAGGATGTGGCCAAGCTTCCCGGCTTGAGCGCCGACGCCTACGTCGCCAAGGGCCCGCTGACGGTCGTCTTTCCCAACATCCTCGACGCCATCAAGTCGGTGCAGAGCAGCCGCCGGGGGCGTCAGTCGCCACAGCGGATTTTTGGCTTCGAAGGGTTCCGCTCACGCCAGATCGTGAGTGAACTGTTTGCGTTGAACCAGTATCGCCAACGGCTCGTCCACTCGCTCTCCGAGGTGGTCATCGAGCTCGACACCCACGCCAAGGTCCTCTCGGCAAATCTCATGGCTTTGCGGGTGCTCGGGCGGTCTGAGGCAGAGGTGACCGGTCTGGTGTTCACCGATCTGCTGACGCCTGGGGACCGCGCTGTCTTTGAACGATTCCTTTCGCAGACGTCGCGAGATTCGCTCCAGACGGCAGCGGCCACCGAGGTGAGGCTCGCCAACGGAGAGCATCGCCTGCTGTGCCGGCCGGTCCTCGATAACGGGGAAATTCTGGGCTTCCTCGTCACGACCGGCGCCTGAGGGTCGACGCGGCAGACGTCATTCGACGTCGGCTTGGCTTCATCAAGAGTCAGGATCGGGGGGGGCAAAGCCGCGACGGATGGTGTTTTCCGTGATGGTCCTGGGCTCCACGAACTGGAGAAGGTAGTCGGGCCCGCCGGCTTTTGATCCAATGCCGGACATCTTGAACCCGCCAAAAGGTTGGCGCCCCACGAACGCCCCGGTGATCTTTCGGTTGATATAGAGGTTTCCCACCTGGAACGCCTCTTTGACCCGCTGAATGTGGGCCGGGCTTCGGGAGTAGAGACCCCCGGTCAACGCGTACTCGGTTTCGTTGGCAGTCCTGAGGGCTTCCTCGAAGTCTGTGGCCGGGATGACTGCCAGCACAGGGCCGAAGATCTCTTCCTGAGCGATGGTGGCAAGGGGGGGGACCTCGGCAAAGATCGTGGGTCCCACGAAGTACCCACTCTTGAGGTGGGAGATGTCCGTTTCCCAAACGAGCTTGGCCTTCGCCCGCCCCGCTTCGATGTAGCGAACGACTCTTTGGTGCGCCTCTGCATCGATCAATGGACCCACCGCCGTGCCCGGGTCGTCGGCTGGCCCAACCTTAAGGCTCGCGACCGCTTCGACGAGGCGGCGTAAGAAGAGATCGTAGGCTGATCTCACCACGATGGCCCGTGAGCAGGCAGAGCACTTCTGGCCGGCGTAGCCGAAAGCCGCGGAGATCACCCCACGGACTGCCTCATCCAAATCCGCATCCTCGTCAACGATGATGGCGTTCTTTCCCCCCATTTCGGTAATCACCCGTTTCGGCCCCCGCTGGCCCTTTTCGGTCTTGGCGGCCAACCCATAGATCCGGAGCCCCACCGGTCTCGAACCGGTGAACGCCACAAGATCGATATGGGGGCTCTTTACCAGGTGTTCACCCACCTCCTCACCGAGGCCCGGCAAGTAATTCACGACCCCCGGCGGGAACCCCGCTTCCCGAAAGGTTTCCATCAAATGCCAGGCGATGACGGGGGACTGTTCGGCCGGTTTCATGATGGCCGTATTGCCGGTAACGAGCGCGGCGGAAGTCATACCCGTGAGGATAGCCAGGGGGAAGTTCCAGGGCGCGATGATGAGGGCGACCCCCCGAGGGCGGTAGAGGTATTCGTTGACCTCACCCGGCGCATCCCCCAGTCGCCTCACCTCCCCGAGCCGGATCATCTCGCGACCGTAGTATTCGAGGTAGTCAATCGCTTCGGCCACGTCCGCGTCCGCCTCGCTCCACGTTTTCCCCACCTCGTACACCTCCCACGCCGCGAGTTCCACCCGTCGCCTTCGCACGAGCGTCGCAACATTAAAGAGTAGCTCGGCCCGCGCTCCAGGGGAGGTCGAGGCCCAGCCAGGAAACGCCCTCGTGGCGGCATCCAGGGCGCGCTCGGCCGCGTCCACATCGGCGAGGGTGCTTCGGCCGACGGTCTCGTCAGGGCAGGCAGGGTTGCGCGAATCCAACTCTCGCGCCGTTCGGACCTCTTCTCCTCCGATCACCAAGGGGTACACGCGGCCAAACTGGCCTCGCACGGAAGCCAGGGCTTCCCGCATTTCACCACGGGACTCCTCCTTGGCAAAGTCGGTCTCTGGCTCGTTACAAAACGGCGCAGGCTGGGCGCTTGGCTGCACAACAGGTGTCTCGGCTGGGGCCCTTTCGACCGCGTGAGGCTGGGGGCGTTTGAGTAGCTCCTCCGGGGAGCGATGCTCGGCAAAGCTCAGTTTCAGAAAGGATTCATTGGAGGTGTTCTCGAGCAGCCGCCGAACAAGATACCCCATCCCCGGGATCAGCGCGCCGAGCGGAGTGTACACTCGAACCCGCTGCCCCATCCCCGTCAGGGCTTCCTTGATCGGGTCCCCCATGCCATAGAGCATTTGGAATTCCAAAGCCTTCTCGGGGATCCTGAGGTACCGGGCCCAGGCCAAGGCGTGCGCGATAGAGCGGATGTTGTGACTTGCGATGGCAGGACGGAACAGATCATGATGCTGGAGCATGAGGGGGATGAGCTTCTCGAAGGTTGCATCGGTCTCCCACTTCTCCGTAAAGACCGGGACCGGCCATCCCTTCTGCTGGGCAATGACCACCTCGTAATCCCAGTACGCCCCTTTGACGAGGCGAAGCCCGATTGACGTTCGTCGCTCTTTGATCCAGGTGAGCAGATCATGGAAATCACGTTCGGTATCTTTCAGATACGCCTGGAGCACGATCCCGACGTCTTCGAACGTCCCGAACTCCTCCTCTGTGAGTAGCTCTTTGAAGATCCGGAGGGTAAGGTCCTTCCACTCGTATTGCTCCATGTCGACGGTGATGAAAGCCCCCACCGCTTGCGCTCGTCGCAGAATAGATCGCAGGCGGGCTTTGACGACCTTGACGCTCCCTTCTTGATCGAGGGGATCGAACTGGGAGTAGAGTGAGGTGAGCTTGAGCGAGACATTCACACGAGGCAGGTTGCCCCGATGATCTCGGTCGAGGAGGTCGCTGGTTTGCCACCGCCTCGCATGCTGAACTAACGCGTCCAGCAGGTCGAGGCACCGCTGCTGGTACGCTTCGGCCTCGTGCTCGCTGACCGTCGCCTCCCCTAGGATATCGAGGGTGAAGGCCATGTGCCGGTCTCTCAGCCTCTGGGTGACTGCGACCGCCTCCTCGACAGTTTCCCCAGCGATGAAACGCCGGGCCAGGCGCCGGGCGTTCCAACGGACGGCAAAGGCCAATGCCGGGGCTCCGGGCGATCTCGGCGAGGCGAGTCGAAGACTCCAGCGGAAGGCCGCGGGAAGCGACTTCTCATGGGGGACGAGATACTCCCGCAGGTGGTGGATTACCTGCTCGCTCGTCGTGAGGGTGGGCAGGACATCGATGAACCGGAACAGTCCGACTTTCAACTGTTCGTCCCGCATGCACCACTCCAGCATGCGGGTGTCCCAGCCGTGTCGGGAAAAGATCGAGGGCGATGCCTTCTGCAGACGGGCGAAGATCTCCCGGCCCATCTCACGAGTGTCCTGTTCAACGTGATTCAAATCCTGCCCCGCTACCATTACGGGTTGTTCTCTCGAAACCATTGTCCTTTGATATTCCCCAATATGCAAATTATAAGCCGGAGAGGCATCAGGCTCCAAGGCTCACTCATGAGCCCCTATCCCTTCTCTCGAAACATGTGCTGTGTTAGAGTGCCCGCGGTTAGTTCACCATTCGTGTGAGACTGGTACCGGGGCGATCGTGCGAGGCAAGGAGTAAGGCGTGAAGGTTGCGGTGATGGGGGCCGGGGCCGTGGGTGCGTACTTCGGGGCGCTCCTCCACAGGGGGGGAGTGGATGTGACATTGATTGCCCGGGGCAAGCATCTGGAGGCCATCAAGGCGCGCGGGATTCACATCAAGAGCTACCAGGGAGAGTTTTCGGTCCCGGTCAAGGCCGTGGGGGATCCCAAAGAGATCGGGCCGGCGGATCTGATTCTTTTCTGTGTGAAGTCGTATGATACGGAGTCGGCCGCTCACCAGTGTCTTGCCATTATCCGGGAGGGAACCGTCATCCTGTCGCTTCAGAACGGGGTGGATAATGAAGCAAAGATCGCCACGATCGCCGGGGACGAGAAGGTCCTTGGGGGAGTTGCCTACATTGGGGCCGGGGTTACCGAGCCCGGTGTGATCGTGCATACGGCTGATGGCCGGATCGTCTTTGGCGAGCTCACCGGCGGAATCAGCGAACGGGGGAAACGCCTGGAGCAGACCCTCCGCGAAGCCGGTCTCCCCGTCGAGATTTCCTCCGACATTCAGGCGGCCTTGTGGAGGAAGCTCTGCTGGAATGCTGCTTTCAATGCCCTGAACGCCCTGGTCGGGGGCGAGATCGACATCTTGCTCCGACGTCCAGAGGCCAAGGCACTGGCCCGAGCAGTGATGGAGGAGGTCCGAACGGTGGCGGCATCCCAGGGAGTTGAACTGCCCGAAGACGCCGTCGACAAACTGCTCCATTGGACCGCCACGGCCGCCATCGGGATGAAGACCTCGATGCGACAGGACCTCGAAGCGGGCAGGCGGCTTGAGGCGGACGCGCTCAACGGAATCGTGGTTCAAAAGGGAAAGGCGGCGGGGGTACCCACCCCGTATAATTTTGCCCTCCACGCCCTCCTAAAGGCCATCGACCCCGGATCCTGACCTCCTCAGGCGGGCGTATACCGCATGTTTCCCTCTGGACGCTCCCCTTCAGATCCACCAATGCGCAGCTCAGGCGGGCGCTTTCGCACGAGGTGGACAATTACGAAGAGTTCCAGCGCAAAGGGCAGGTAGCCCAGATAGCCGAGGAGTGGCATCTCGAACAGATGCCAGAAGCTGGCGAAGGGGACATGATACGTCCACTTCGGGTACGAGAAGTAGTTCCACATCTCCCAGAAGAACCCGCAGGTGAGCGCACCGGTCCAGAGCGCGATGACCGTGCGCCAGTCACCACGTTGCAGACGGGTCAGAATGGATCGTCTGCCGAGCCACACGTTGATCGGTTCCACGATGAAAAAGAGAGATGCCCACATGAACGGGTAAAAGTAGGTGGGCCACGCCAAGAGCAAGCCGATCATGGCGCAGCCGGTCAGGAAAAATCCACGGCAGATGCGGTTCGTGGCCGGCACGCGCGGGCCATGAGCGAACCGCTCGATCCAGCCAAACGTGCCTACGAATTCAGCCGTGCTGAAGACTGCCGGGATGACGGTGGAAAAGCTCAGTGAGGCGAAGACGAAGTATTCCAGGTTGCTGAAGTGTTCGCGACCGAGATATTGCCAGTTCCCGGTCCGCCAGTTGAGAATCTCGAAGAGCCACCAGACTGGCAGCGAGATGATGAAGAATGTCGCGAAGTCCCGAGGCGATCGCGTGAGGAGCGAGCTGCCGGTGCGGCGGAGCACCCATGCATCAATGGCCAGGATGTAGCCGAGCCACAGGGGAAAAAAAAGCAGGTGTGTCCGCATCCCGGGCCACAACCAGTTGAGCGGCCAGCAGACCGCGATCAAGAGCCACCCGATCCGCCCGTGCCACGCCCTCGTCTCAGGTACGGTCATCTTCCTCTTCGATGGGGCCCCGCGCTGTCTTCATCGATATATCCCCTCGATGGTGGTGGCCGAAGACAAGAGCGCCCGGCCGAGAAACTCGCCGGGCGACTCCATGACGTCCGTCCGTCACAATGCAGCGAGTCTCACCCCTGAACCTTGACCCAGACCTCCCGGGTCCGGGGTCCGTCAAACTCGCAGAAAAAGATCCCCTGCCAGGTTCCGAGGCAGAGCTTTCCTTGCTCGACAAAGACTGGAACCGTATTGCCGACGGCCGTGGCCTTGATGTGAGAATCGGCGTTGTCCTCCTGATGCTGGAAGCCAGCCTCGCGGGGGATGAGGCGGCGGAGGTGGGTGACGATATCCCGGGCAACCGCCGGGTCGTGCGCTTCCTGGATGAGGACGGCAGCGGTGGTGTGGGGGACATAGATGTGACAGATCCCCTCACTCACCCCCGACCTGTCCACTGCCCGTTGGACCTCCGAGGTGATCTCGTAGAATGCTTCTCGCGTTTCGGTTTTTACCTTGAATTTGATCATAGATCGATCAGCTCCACCTTGAGGGTTGGAAGATCCACGATGGCCACCGTGGCCTGGCCGTGTAACCATCCATACGTTTCTCCAGGATTGATCAGCAACACATCCCGATCTTGTCGGATCTCGGCCTGATGGGTATGGCCGAAGACGATGAGGTCCGCCTGTTCACGGTCACGGTCCAGCTCTTCCAAAATGTGAATGACGGTGAGACGTTTGCGGTCGAGCTCTATCCGGAGGGGTCCCGCCTTGATTCGGCCCTGTGATCGTTTCTCGAGGCCCGCCCGCTCCCCATCATTATTGCCAAACACCCCTACCCACTCACAATGGAGACGTTCGAGGGGGGCCAACGCAAAGGGGGCCACAAAGTCCCCTGCGTGGACCACAAACTTCACGTGGTGATGGTTAAAGAGCTCGACCGCCTGCTCGATCCGGGGGAGATGGTCGTGGGAGTCCGCCATTAGTCCGATCTGCATGACGACCTCAGCAGCCGAGAGGGATATCATACCTCATGCCGGGAGTCAAGAATACCATTCAGAGTTGAGAGCCCTTCGACTGTGCTCAGGGCAAGTCGAGAGTGAGGCGATTTCGGATTTCGAATTGCGAATGTCGAATTTGAGAGAACCGCGGTTTACATCCGAAACCCGAAATCGTTCGACTGAGGGCCTCGACGGTGAGCTCGGCCGAACCGCTCACGACTCGAAGTCCCAAATTCGAAATTCTCCTGTCATCGGTCGTCGGTCATCGGATAATCCCCTACAGGGAGGGGAATCCCATGGTGTTCGAGGTCCCAGCGGAGAGGGCAGCTGTCGCATCGGGGGATGGAGCGGCAGTACTCTTTCCCGACCGCCACGAGAAGCGCATGGTATTCGTTGTAGAGCTGCGCATCCCGCGGGAGGTGATTCATGAAGAGGGCCTGGACTTCGTGGTAGGGGGCCTGGTGGGAAATCAGCCGATGGCGGGAGAAGATCCGCCTGGTGTACGCGTCAACGACAAAGACCGGTATGTTCCCCGCATACAAAAGGATGGAATCCGCCGTTTCTGGACCGATCCCCGAGACCTGGAGGAGGGCCTCCCGGATCCTCACGGGTTCGTCCCGGAACAGACGTCGGAGGCTCCCCCCGTATCGCTTCCGGAGAAAGGCGAGGAAGTTTTGGAGCCGCCCCGCCTTGACGGCAAAGGTGCCGGCCGGCCGGATCAGCGCCGCCAGGCGCCGTCGGGACAGGGCTGATATCGCTGACGGGCTTAGCATCTTTTCCTGGCGGAGGCGGCGAATGGCTTTTTCGACGTTTCCCCAGTTAGTGTTCTGGGTGAGGATGGCCCCGACGATTACTTCGAATCGGCTGCGCCCGGGCCACCAGCCCTGTGGACCGAGCTGGCCGTAGAGCCGGTGATAGATACTGAGAAGTCGCCGCCGCATCAAAGCCCCTGTATTGCTTGCTGTAGTGAGGAAAGTGGGGACCGGGGAACTGGCATCGCGGTCCCTTCTGTGGTAGCATAATTGTAACTATGTGGGCAAGATTCGTCCCCGTGGGGCGACCTTTCTCGCGGAGAAAGCACCGATTGAGGATCGGGATCTGTGGCGAGAGTTCTGGCCATTGACCTCGGTGAGGTTCGCATGGGCCTGGCCATCAGTGACGAGCTCATGATTACGGCTCAACCCCTGCCGACGTGGCGTCGGAAGGGGAAGCAGGCAGATGTGGCACATCTGAAGGACCTGGTGGGGACCTGGGGGGTCGAGCGGGTCGTCGTTGGGTATCCAAAACACCTGAGCGGCAGCGTTGGGGAGCGAGCCTCCAACGCTCAGCACTTTGCTGAACACCTGGAGAACACCCTGGCCGTCCCGGTCGTCCTCTGGGATGAACGATACAGTACGGTCGCAGCGGAGCGGGCCCTGATAGAGGGGGGCGTACGTCGGCAGCGGCGCCAGCAGTTGCGGGATAGTGTGGCAGCCCTGTTGATCCTGCAAAGTTACCTGGACCGTCAGAGGAGGGATACGTAGCGTGAGGATCCGTGGTCGCCGACTCGCGACGTGGATCGTCGGCCTAGGCCTGGCGGTGGTGACGACCGTCTTCGGGGTACGAACGTACCTGGTCCTTCATCCCGCCATGAGTTCCGGCTATCGTGACGGAGAGCGCAGGGTCGTTTATATCAAGCCCGACAGCCGGGGGAGTGAGATTGCCGACCTGCTCAAGCAGGTAGGCGTCATCCAGGACCCTTTCCTTTTCCACCTTTTCACCTATCTTCGTGGTTCCTCAGACCGATTGAAGGCCGGGGAGTACGAGTTCACCTCCTCGATGGGACTGTTGGACGTCATCCGGATCCTCGAGGAAGGCGAGGTCCTGGTCCACAAGGTGACCATTCCTGAGGGCAGCAGTCTCTGGCAGATTGCCAGGCTGCTCGATGCGGAAGGGCTGGTGGATATAGATCGGTTTCTGCGACTGACCAGGGATCCTGCGGTGGCCAGCTACTACATGCCCGAGGCCGATTCGATGGAGGGTTTTCTCTTCCCCGACACGTACCATTTTATCAAGGGAACGAAAGAAGAAGCGGTCATCGACGCGATGGTGCAGCGGTTCTTTCGGGCCTTCTCTGGCGCGGATGAGCTTCGGGCTCGCCGGCATGGGATGAGCCTGTACGAGGTCGTGACTCTCGCCTCCATTATTGAGAAAGAGGCGTTGGTCGATCGAGAGAAGCCGATCATCGCAGGGGTTTTTTACAACCGCCTCAGGCGCGGCATGCGACTACAGGCCGACCCGACCGTCCTTTATGGGAGACGCCGGCAGGGCCGGATTCGGTACCGCGACCTTCGAGAAAAGCATCCCTACAACACCTACGTCCACTACGGTCTCCCCCCGGGGCCCATTGCCAGCCCGGGGGCGGCGGCCCTCAAAGCGGCACTATACCCAGCCCGGGTCAGCTATCTGTACTTCGTCTCCAAGAACGATGGAACCCATCAGTTCTCCCGGACGCTGAAGGAACACAATCGGGCAGTCCGGAAATACCAGTTGCGTCGAAGAACCCGAAAGGGTAGAAGCATCTGAGGAGAAAGGGATGAAGATTCTTCGGCTCTTTCTGTGGATGGCTGTGCTCGCGGTGTTCCTAGTGGGGTGTGCCAAGAAGCCCAAGGTTGATCCGCGGCGGTCGGCGCAAACCCATTATCAGCTGGGGCTGGCGTATTTTAACATCGGGAGTTATCAACAGGCCCTGCCGGAGTTTGCCAAGGCGGTGGAGCTGAATCCTTCCGATCCGCTTTATCATGATGCCCTCGCCATGGCATTTATGTTTAATCGACAGCTCGACGCTGCCATCAGCGAGTTCCAGGAGGCGATCCGAATCGATCCGAAATTTGTTGAGGCCAAGAACAACCTGGCGAGTGCCTATTTGCTCAACGGCGATCTCGAGATGGCACGGGCCACTCTCAAGGAGGTGCTCAAAGACCCCTTTTACGTGACCCCCCAATTTGCCTACTTCAATCTGGCCAGAATTTTCGAACGCGAGGGGAACATAGATGACGCGATTCGGGAGTACAGGCGCGCCTTGGATATCGACCGGGATTATGTGGATGCGCACAACAATCTGGGACGCTTGCACCTTCAGCAGGGAAAGAACGATCTGGCCATTGGAGAGTTTACCGAGGCGACCCGCCTGCAGCCGAGGGTCGCTCTCTATCAGCGAAACCTGGGGGTTGCGTACGTGCAGGCCGGCAAGACCAAAAAGGCCCGGATGTCCTTCCAGCGGGTGCTCGAGCTAGAGCGGGATGGCCCGTCGGCAGAGTACGCCCGAAGGATGTTGGAGGAACTCAAGCAGTGACAGCCGTCTCGATGGCAGCGGTCCAGGTGCCCGATCTGCGTGACTTCACGCTGTCGGAGCTTACGGAATGGATTGGAGGTTTCGGGGAGCCTCCCTACCGGGCGCGACAGATATTTCGCTGGCTGTGGAAGCGTCAGATTCACACCATTAGCGAGATGACAGACCTGCCCAGGGCCTGCCGCGAGGCCTTGGTGGCGCAGGCACGCCTCAGCGCGCTATCGGTGGTGGGGGTCCAATCTTCCCGGGACGGGACCCGAAAATTACTCCTTCGACTCTCGGATGGAGAGGAAATCGAGGCAGTGTTGATTCCGGAAGCGCGTCGCCTGACCGCCTGCATCTCCAGCCAGGCCGGCTGCGCAATGGGATGCCGCTTTTGCCTTACGGCCACGATGGGACTTCACCGGAACCTGCGCCCGGCCGAGATCGCCGGCCAGGTGCTGGCCCTCGCCAGTACGCTTGCGCCCGGAGAGCACATTACGCACATCGTCCTGATGGGGATGGGGGAGCCGTTGGCGAACTATGCCGCCACCGAGAAAGCCTTGCAGATCCTCACCGCCAAGACAGGGCTCGGCTTTTCTCCTCGGCGGATCACCGTATCGACCGTCGGTCTGGTACCAGGGATTCGTCGGTTGGCCCGATCCGATCTCAGAGTGAACCTAGCCGTGTCTCTCACTGCGACCACGGACGAGGTGCGCAATGACCTCATACCCATCAATGACCGGTATCCCCTGAGTGAACTCCTCCGGGCCTGCCGCGAATTTCCTCTCCCGCCCCGACGCCGCATGACATTCGAATACGTCCTGATGGCGGGAGTGAACGATCATGTCGAAGATGCCCACCGCCTGGTAAAGTTGCTCAAGGGCATCCGGTGCAAGGTAAATCTCATCCCCTTGAATGAGGCACCGGAGATTCCGTTTCACCGTTCCTCCCGGCAGCGGACCGAAGCCTTCCAAAAGATCCTGGAACGGGCCGGCTACATTGCCACCATCCGGGAGAGTCGAGGACAGGATATCTCGGCCGCGTGCGGCATGCTCGCGACGGCCGACAGGTCGCTTGACACTGCGCGCTCCATCCCCTATACTCCCGAATGCGGGGTGGAGCAGTTCGGTAGCTCGTTGGGCTCATAACCCAAAGGTCGCAGGTTCAAATCCTGCCCCCGCAACCAAACCTAATCGATGATTAGCGATATGGGGTGACTGAAATCACCCTCTTTTTTCGCCCCACTGTCCGAAACCTTTATCATGTCTCTAAAACATAGCTTACGCTGGTGCAAATCGAGCCTTCCCGTAGCCGTCGTATCTTGTGGGGTCTTTTCCCTTGACAGTGATCAGGAATACTGGGTACTACTTACCGAATACTGATTCCTGAAAGAGGCTTCGTTGAGAAAAGAAACAGTGGCAAAAGACCCACATCTCTGTTCGTATTGTTTCTTTCCAATAGTCGGGATGAACACATGCAAACCCATATTCTCGCTCTGAGTACTGAAACACCACCTCTTTCCCAGCCGCAGGGTGAGATAGCGGAGAAGATCATCAAATCCCTCTCGCTGAAAGGGTATAAGGCGCACATCCTGCGGAAGATCTTTGCTGGCTCACGGATTGAAAAACGTCATTCGGTGGTTGAGGATTACGGCAATGCCCTGCTGGAAGGGAGCTTTTTCGGGCACGCATTTCCCGATTCTGCACCTGGAATGACCCAACGCAACGAGGTGTATAAAAAGGAAGCCCCCCCGCTGGCCCACGCGGCCGCCATCAAGGCCATCAAAGAGTGGGGCGGACCGCTGGGGGATATTACCCATATCATCTCGGTTTCCTGTACCGGGTTGATTGCCCCAGGCATTGAATTTGCTCTGATTGATTCCCTGGGACTGCGCCGGTCAGTAGAACGGCTCGGGATCAATTTCATGGGATGCTTCGGGGCATTTAAAGGCCTGGCCGTGGCCAAATCCATTGCCCGGGAGAACCCTGCGAACCGGGTGCTTCTGGTCTGCACGGAACTGTGTACCCTGCACTTTCATTTCGACGGGGAGATCGACACGGTGGTTGCGAATGCCATATTCGCCGATGGATCGGCGGCGGCCATCGTGGGTTGTGACCCAACACCGGCCGAACAGCCGCTCATGGAAATCGTCAGGCAATCCTCGCTGGCCCTCGAAGAGTCCTTATCCCTCATGACCTGGGAGGCAAGCGACCGGGGACTTGTGATGAGACTTTCTCCCGAAGTCCCAAAGCTGATTGATCGCCATATCACCGTGTTCGCGAAATCCTTGCTGGGTCCCGACCTGGATTTTGCTGCTTGCGACTGGGTTTTGCATCCCGGCGGAAAGGCCATTCTGGAGGCCGTGGAAAAAACCTGCGGTCTGGAAGAGAGCCAGACGGAAATGTCCTGGGACGTGATGAAGAATTACGGGAACATGTCCAGCGTGACTTTCCTGTTTGTCCTTGAGGCCCAGTCCCAGAAAGCCACTTCCCGAGAATGGAGCATCGGTATCGGTTTTGGGCCCGGATTGTCCATGGAAGGTATGCTTTTCCGGAGATCCCCTCGGTGAAAAAACCCAGGCGCAGCACCGCGCTCGAGTACATGGATATCGGTCCTTCCTGTTATACATCAGAGGAATATCGGGATTGCCTCACACAACTCGGCCGAGTGGGGCGGCTCCTGGGCGGCGATCGCGCTTCGTTCTCGGCCTTCGACCGTCTTTCACCTCCTCCGGGTTCCATTCTCGATGTCGGCTGTGGCGGGGGCTACTTTGCGATGAATCTGGCCAAACGGTTCCCGCAAGCCCGCGTCGTGGGCACCGATATATCCAGCGATGCGATTGTTTACGCACAAGAGCAACCTCAGATGGAGAAGCTGAGTAATCTTTCATTTGAAAGAACGGAAAAGAAGGAACTCGAGTCGGCGCCAAACAGTTTTGATGTGGTGACCGCCACGATGGTTTGTCACCACATGAAAGATGAAGAAATCGTCGATTTTGTCACACGGGCGACGGCCGTCGCGTCCCGGGCAGTGATCATCAACGATCTGCACCGGCATCCATTAGCCTGGATTAGTTACGCCGTGATCGCCCCTGTGCTCTTTCATAATCGTCTCATAACCCATGATGGTCTCCTCTCCATTCGTAAAGGGTTCAAGTGGAAAGACTGGAACTATTACCTCGACCGGCAGGAGTTAAACGGGATGACCTGGACATGTTCCTGGAAATGGGTCTTCCGATGGATCGTATACATTGACTTGGAAACCGCACCGCCGACTTCATAGTCGACCGTCTATATGTTCCAGTGGCGCCGCCTCGATCATCTACCCTACATAAATTCCTGACGGTAGTTACTTATGCCCGGAGGGTTTTCTTCCGGGGTCGCGGATATATTCAGGCGTGCGGCCTTCTAACTGTATGAAAATAAAGACATTTCCCCAGAATCAATGGATCCCAGTGCTGACGGGTAGTTAGGTGGTAGCCCCGTATATCCTCCTGAGGAGTTGGCTGCGGTCACGGCCAGAATTGCCCTCATAACCGAAAGGTCGCAGGTTCAAATCCTGCCCCCGCAACCACTGCTTATACACGAATTCTGAAGGGGCTCTCAGGATCACCTGGGAGCCCCTCTTGTGTGTCAGGGACAAATTTCTCATGAAATTTCTAATGAACCTTCACAGAGATGGGGTGGAAGAGATGTGATCGATAAGGGGCTGCGTTATCCCTCAGGCCTGGACGTCCAGAGGTCAGTAAACACTTCCTCCGGCAGAAGCTCCCCCAACGGGAAACAACAGACCGGACACTCAAAGTGCAATTGTGCAATCGCGAAGTAAACGAGTCCACATTGATGGCATTCTCTGCACGGGATGTTGATCTCGATCATGACGTGCTCCGTGGTGTTTGTTGTGTTGGGGGGGTGCAAGATGTGGGCCAGGCCGTTCCGTATCGGTGGAACCATCCGAGAAATACACCGAGCGCAAAGGATCCACCCCAAAGTACCGGCTCTTTGGTCATAAGGCACGGTCATCCATATCCACCAGGTCAAATTGTCCGCCGCTCGCGTGCGAGTATCCACTCCTGAGACTTCGCCCAAATGCTTGCCCTCTTTCTCTTATCTCTTATTGCCTTGACGGATTGCCTTCCACTTAGACTCCGCCGCAGAGGGTCGCGGGCGGGGGGATGTGCCTCAGTAGGCGGAAAAAACCAGGCACAGGGGGAGGAATTTTCCAGGGTTTTCGGCGCACCCGATCCTTATTTTTCGGGTAGTTATATGCGGGAACGGAAATTGCAACCTTCACGAACATCGCTTAACTACCGTGAAGGTACGGGAGTTTCGGACTCAGATGGAATGGGGAAAGATGAAGGAATTTGGCCTGAGTCGGCAGTTACTACATGGGCTCCCATGGTCTTGGCCCACTGCGAGTCATCCGGCATTTCGTTTCTGGCAGACTTTCTGGCAGACATGGAGACCAACGCGGTTTCCGATCGCGTATAAACTGGCGCTCGCCATCACGATTCTGATCACCGGAGGCATGGCCTTTCTCGGTGTGGTCATCGTCAACACCCAAACGAAATTCTTTCAAGGCCAGATAGATGCCTTTGGCCAAACCGTGGTCAATCAGATGTCCGAATCGGCCAAGGAAATGATACTTGCCAATGATACGTTGGGCCTGAAAGTCCTGACCACCAACCTGACCTCGGATGAACGCGTCCTCGGTACGGCCATCTATGATCACAAAGGGAAAATGCTGGCGCAGTCCGGGATCACGCCTGCACTTACCGCTTCTTTCGATCCGTCCATTGTCACCTTGGACTGGATCTGGCATCAACCATCGGGCTCACGCATCAGTCTTGTCTCTTTTCTCAGCCCGGTGCAGTTCAAAGACGTGGTTGCCGGGCATGTCCTGATCACATTCAGCCGATCATCCATGTATCAGTCGTTGCGGGACTCTGTCCGGAACATCGTCATCGTCACGCTGTCGATGATCGTGTTCGTGATTGGGATGTCGTTTGCCATGTCCAAACGGTTTTCCCGGCCCATTCATCGTCTGGTCGAGGCGAGCCAGGCCGTTGGCGAAGGGGATTTTGAGCATCGCATTCACGAACGGCGTGCCGACGAGATCGGAGACGTGATGGCCGCGTTCGATTCTATGGCGGAAGGGCTCTTGGAAAAGCAAAGGATACGGGAACAGAAGCTGGAACTCGAGGCGCTTAACGCCCAGCTCGAGGCGGTCTCTACTGCCAAGTCCAAGTTTCTCGCCAATGTTTCCCACGAAGTCCGAACCCCCATCAACGCGATCATCGGCTACTCCGAAATGCTCGAAGACCCGAGCTACAGCTCCCTGACCGAAAAGCAGGTGAGCTACGTTCAGAACATCTCGGCAAGCGCTAGGCACCTGCGCGAGCTCATTAACGACATCCTGGATCTGTCCAAGGTGGAGGCGGGCAAGATCGAGCTCCGCTTCGAGCCGTTCCTCGTCCGCGATGCATTAGGGGCGACACTCGCGACCGTACGGCCCCAGGCCGACCAGAAAGGGCTCCAGCTTGTGCTTGACGAGAACGGATGCCCGGAGACAATGGTGGCCGACCTTCTCCGATTCAGGCAGATCCTCTATAACCTGTTGTCGAATGCCGTGAAGTTCACGCCTGAGGGGGGCCAGGTGACCGTGACCGCGCAGCGGAACGGCGAGTTCCTCGCGGTTGCCGTCCAAGACACGGGGATCGGCTTTAAAGCCGAGGACATGCCAAGGCTTTTTGAGGAGTTCACCCAGCTCGATGCATCGCTGGCCCGGCGGGACGAAGGGACCGGCCTCGGGTTAGCCTTGACGAAAAAGCTAGTAGAGCTTCATGGTGGGACGATCCAGGCCAGCTCCCCCGGAGAGGGGCAGGGAAGCACGTTTACATTTACCTTGCCCCTCAATGGTTCAGTATCCTCGGGCCAGCCTGAGGCGCTCACCAAGGGGATCGGAACGGCATGAAGGAGGCCTGTCCCGCCGAGGGTGCTCGTTCCACAAATGGGCCTCCGAGGACTGAACCGGTGAACAGATTTCTGAGGGTCATACCATGAGACGCCAGGTTTTGTTACATATCGGTGCTCTGGCTATCGCCACCATGGTCGGGTGTGCCAAGCCCCTCACTATTACTTTTAACGATCGACAAGTGACACCGCAGCAAATTGACCAATTGGTCGCCGAAGAAGAATATGGCGAGGCCCTTGATCTCTTCAAGCATGTCCCTATAACCCACCCGCAGTATGCCCTTTTTCAGAAAAAACTCGCAGGTGTCAAGAAGCGCGCAGCCGCCTATGAGAAGACCGTTTTGAAAAATATGCGAGCAAAAATGGAAAAGGGCAATTGGTCCGGCGCCCTTGACGAGGTGGATACCGCCATTGATAAACTGCCCTCCAGTATCGCGTTAAAACAAGGTCGGGAGGAGTTGTTCAGGAAACGCGCGCAGCGCATCGATCAGCTCGAAACAGAAATACTGATCGCCAGGGGTAAATGGCTTGCTCAAGATGCTCCACTGCACGAACAACTTTCCCACGTCGAGTCGCAGAACCTGTTCGACAAGTGGAAGCTCTCCAGTAAGAAGAGTGAGGTCGAGGAAACGGCCGCGGAACTGTATGAATGCAGTGAACGCGCGATGAAGGACAATAATCTTGAGCAGGCGAGGACATGCCTTACCCTCGCCGAGCGTTTGAACTCGTCGGAAACCATGAAGGCAGCCGTCAAAGAACGTCGTCAGGAAATCGCAAAGCGTGAAAAGCAGGCGAGGAAAGAAAAGCACCAAGGGGATTTTGAGCGGCTCGCGACACAGGCAAAGCAGGCAATGGATAAGGGTCAGTTGCGGAGATCACGAAAAATTGTTTCTCAACTGGCCAAGATCGATCCGGACAATCCGGAAATCCATCAGCTCCAACAACGCCTGAATTCTCTCAAAAACAAAAAGCGCGTGCGCAAAGAAAAGCGTCAACAAGAGTACGAGCGGCTCGCGAAACAGGCACAGGAGGCAATGGATAAAGGGGAGTTACAGAAGGCACAACAAATTGTTCCCCAGCTGGTTAAGATCGATCCGAACAATCCCGAAGTCCAGAAGCTCCAGCAACAGCTCAGTGAGACCGTTTCCGCCAAAGTGGACACGATGCTGAAACGTGGCAGCCAGCTGTATCGCATAGAAAAGATCGCGGAGGCAAAGAAGGTTTGGGAGGGGGTGTTGGAATTGGATCCCTCCAACAAGCAAGCGCAGGCGGGTGTGAAGCGGGCAGAGCGCGTCCTGGAAAGACTGCGCCTGTTGGAGGAGAAAAAAAGACCACGCGCAGAGTCAAACCCGTAGCTTCCCTGTATCACCATCCCAGCTTGCGGGCGCTTGTGTGTGCCACGCATTTGGAAGGAACGGGACCAGGTGCTTGACACCCCTTCACGGGTAATGGATACTTAAATCGTTTCCAAGACTTGGAGTGATGGAACACGCCATACGACACCTCCGGTATCAGCGATGACGGAACAGCAGAACAGACGTCTTTCCGGTTATGGCACGGCAGATGCGGAACAGGGTGAATAAGGAAAGGGAAAAATACTTCATCGGGAAGAGTTTGGTCCTCCGGGGCGAGATTTCCGGTGAGGGGGACGTCCAGGTGGAAGGCGAGTTCGAGGGAAAGATCAACCTCGCCGGGACCGTCGTCATTCGCGAAGGGGGGAAGGTCCACGGGGACATCTCCGCCACTCACATTACTGTGGCCGGACTGGTTCGGGGAGATCTTATGGCCTCGGGCAGGGTGGAACTGTCACCGACATGCCAGCTCGTGGGGTCCGTCCAGAGCAAGGTGCTGATCGTACGGGAGGGGGCGGTGGTGAAAGGAAAGCTCAAAGCAGAAACTCCACTGAGTCCAGCCGCGGAGTTCGCCGAAATCGCCCGGCTGGTTCAACAGAGGGATGGACGGGACCTCTAGTTATTGACACATCAGCAAAAGAGACGCCCTCTCGAGTGCAGCACGGCCCCGAGAGGGCGTTTGCTTTATCCCACCTAAGAGCTAACCGCGCGATGTTCGCAAGCCGGCAGGCAGCTAAAGGACCCCTGTCTTGACCAAATCTGTCAATGACCGTAAAATGACCTCGACCTTCATCAGGAAAGTCAACGACTTGGCGGTGTAGCTCAGGGGCAGAGCAGGGGTCTCATAAGCCCTTTGTCGGAGGTTCAAGTCCTCCCACCGCCACCAGCCTTTTCATGACAATTCCGCACACTTCCCTACCTCTCTCATTTCGCTTCTCTAGCCTGATTGTGCCCGTAATTGTGCCCGTGAGCCGCCGGTCTTCGCCTCATACATCATCATAGCCCGGATCACGTCCTCGAAGGTTACTATTTGGCGCGGATCAAGTTTCTCGGCCATGTCTATCTCCCCCACAGCCCCCTTCCAGCTTCCCTCGCCTCCCGCTGGAGCTTGAGGAACAGGTCTTGGTGCTTCACGTTCGGTGGCACGGTCATCACTTGGGCGTACCCCCACTTCACCAACCAAGCGTTCACGAAAGTGCCGTCCTCCAGGTACACATAGGATAACAGACGTCCGTGGCGGTCCCGTTGCTCCACGTCGAACTCCAACCGGACAGTCTTTATATCTACCAGCCTGCGGTTGGCGTCAGACGCCTGCTTGCCGTAGTATTCAACCCCTTTGGTGCGATGCTTGGTCTCAGGGGTATTGATGCCGATATAATGGACAATAACGCGGTCCCCAAAAACGCAGCAAGCCTCGATGGTGTCGCCGTCGATGACGCGGATAACCTGGACCGACAGCCCGGACTTTTGAAGTTCACGCCTGGGTAGCTCGTGTGGAGCCTGCCCCTCCTGCCTCGGTCTGGGCTTTCGATTGAGGCAGTACGTGTTGTCGGGGCACCAGGAGCAATGTCCGAGGTCGCCGCAAACATAAGTTCCCTGATCCGAGGGGCACGAATGCCAAAGGTGACATTCGGAGCGGTGGGCCAGGGCGGAGATGGTAGGGAGGAGGGCGAGGAGGGTAGCCAACAGTAACACCCGGCCAATAGCTATTCCGTAATCCTTCATCTCCGTCTCCTGGGTTTGTCCTATCAGCGTCCCACTCGGGTGTCAAGTCGCACTGAATCGCTCGAATATGACTTCTATCATACTAATAACTGACTACCATTATTGCATCCATGGAAGCACTTAAGCTAATTTTACGGCTCTTTTTGAAAGACGCAGTAGTGAAACACGGGGTGAGCCATGGTGCGGACAACCCAGAAACGAGAAGGTATGCTGTACGAAGTCCTGCGCGATGACACAGGCCAAGTTGTGTGGAGCAAGTTTGTACCGTGGGGCCGATGGAACCGGCGCCAAGATGAATTTGAGGAAGCAGCCCGTAAACAGGAACGCATCGCACGGCAGTCCATCAAAGGAGGACAGTAAATAAAATTTCAAAAAGAGACCTTACTGGCATGAACGAGAAGCACCACACGGGCGTCGGGGCACCTCGGCGCTCGGAAAAATAGGGTCAGGTCTTGCAATCCTACAAAGGCTCTGCTAGCATCTTGCTATGGCTCGTCCCCTCCGATTGCAATATCCTGGT
>JAPUFX010000078.1 GCA_027293415.1 Candidatus Methylomirabilota bacterium | reverse complement strand
ACGTTCATGAGGAGGCTACCTGGGTAGCGGACTGTTGCCGCGGCCATGTTGGCGCCGGCCACACGACCGTGGTCCACACTCGTGGGCTGGATGGAAAATGGAAATCCTGGTTGAAAAAGACGCGAGATACGACTGGTGCCTTCTTCTTACTGAACCCGCTTCCGCCTTGTCAAGGTGTTTCTCCCGGCCGGCCGTGGGATCTTCAGGAGCGGCATGGACATTGCAATCGGTTCAGGCTTGGTAGATGCGCCGCCGAGCTCTTATGAGTTTGCGCGTCCAGAAAGACTGGCCTTGAGTACAAGGGTTAAGTGGTTCAAAGGACTTCGTAGGATGGTAGCTTAAAAGGAGCTAAAGCTGGTGAGTTTTAATATCAGAGGAGAATCGCCATGGGTAACCCCAAAGCTCATCTGAGCTTTTTTGAGAACGTATCGTTGAATTTCGACAAAGCCGCGGCCTTCACATCACATCCGAAAGGTCTGCTTGACCAAATCAAAGCCTGCAACAGTATCTATGCTTTTAAATTTCCCATCCAATCCCAGCGAGGCTATGAGGTCATTTCAGGCTGGCGGGTTGAACACAGCCATCACAAGCTTCCGGTCAAAGGGGGTATACGGTATTCGGCGCAGGTGAATGAAGATGAAGTGAAGGCTCTGGCCGCGTTAATGACGTACAAGTGTGCGATTGTGGATGTCCCATTTGGTGGGGCGAAGGGGGCAGTGAAGATCAATCCCAAAAAGTACACAACCCAGGAGGTGGAACGAATCACTCGGCGTTACACGGCCGAGCTCATCAAGAAGAATTTCATCGGTCCGGGAGTGGATGTGCCCGCCCCAGACTATGGGACCGGACCCAGAGAGATGGCGTGGATTGCCGATACCTACATTGCCTTCAACCCCGGACAGATCGATGCGCTAGCTTGCGTGACCGGTAAACCTGTCACCCAAGGAGGAATTCGGGGAAGGGAGGAAGCGACCGGCCGGGGGGTGTTCCTAGGTCTTCGCGAAGCGTGTAGTTACAAAGAGGATATGAAGAGCCTGGGACTATCCACAGGTTTGGAAGGGAAGACAATCGTGGTACAGGGCTTGGGAAACGTGGCGTATTTCGCCGCAAAGTTTAGCCAGGAAGAGGGATCCCTTATCGTCGGAATAGCCGTATCCGAGGGGGCCATCTACAATCCAAAAGGTATGGATATCGATGATGTGGTGAAGCACCGGAAAGAAACTGGGTCGATTTTCAACTTTCCAGAGGCAACGAATGTACCAAAGAGTGCTGAAGCCCTCGAGCTCGAGTGTGACATTTTAATACCGGCCGCTCTCGAAGATCAGATCACCGAAGAAAATGCACCCTTGATAAAAGCGAGGATTGTAGCAGAAGGAGCCAACGGTCCCACCACGGTGGCGGCGGAAGAGATTCTCCTCAAAAAAAACGTCCTGGTGATTCCTGATATCTACGTGAATGCCGGCGGCGTGACTGTCTCGTATTTTGAGTGGTTAAAAGATATTTCCCATGTCCGGTTTGGCCGGGTGGGCAAGCGGTTCGAGCAGGCAGCATATGGAAGAATGCTTCGCGCAGTTGAAACGGCGACTGGGAAGAGTTTTTCTGAAACGGAGAGGCAGGCGATCGCCCGCGGCGCAGACGAGATTGATCTTGTGAATTCCGGTCTGGAGGAAACAATGATCGTCGCATACGATCGGATCCGCGAGATATGGAAAAAAGATCCGAAGATCCCAACCCTACGAACGGCGGCATTCATCAGCGCCATTAACAAGATCGCCACATGCTATTTCGAATTGGGAATTTTTCCCTAATCTGACTACCCACGTTTCGTCCCCCCTCTCTTCCAGCCGTGGGATCTTCCGAAGCGATATGGACGTGTTCATAGTGGGGCTGGCAGTGGCCATCGTCGGCTACTTCGTCGGCTAACTCATTATCTGCTATTTCTGATGCGCCCCTGTCGAAAGGGGTCGAATCATACTCTTGTCACGTGTGGTATGATAAGGCCCGTTTTCGCATAGGGGTCGCCATGAAGAGCTACCTTTCGCACCTGGAATGTACGTTGGGCAATGTACAGTACTCAGCACACCAGCCGATGCGCACCTGTTCGAAGTGCGGCAAGGTGCTCTTGCCACGGCACGACCTGGCGGCCCTCAAGCGCTTGCTTGCCGATGGGATTGTTGGAGCAGAGGCTACGATTGTATTGTTAAACACCGGCTCGGGGTTGAAGTACTTGGAGCTCGTGGAGTAGCGTGATCATTCGATTCATAGTGAAGAAGGGACAGCCATGCAAGGCCTGACGGTAGAGACGCTTGCCTTGGGATTTCTCACCGCCCTGATCACGCCCGCCATCATGCTCTTGGCATGTGCGAACCTCATCACTGGCTGTCACATGCGCCTGTCACGTGTCATGGATCGGGTGCGCACCCTTGCCCAGATGGCTGAAGATATTCGTTTGGAAAGATGCACCGACCATCCGACAGAGCGGCGGCGACAGATCGGCCTGGAATTTCAGTATTACGAACGGCGTGGCAAGATGATCCTGATCGCCTTGAGCCTGCTGTATGGGACGGTCGGTTTCTTTGTGGCGACCAGCATTGCGGTTGGTGTTGATATGTTAACCGGCAGTCAGATGGCATTTGTTCCTGTCATCCTCGCGATTATCGGAATTCTTCTGTTTCTTGTCGCCAGTCTCTTGATGTTGCTCGAGAACCGTCTCGCATTTCATACGATGAAACGCGAGATCCAATTCGTCCATACGCTGGAGAAGGCGATCTTCGTGGACCCTGAAGGGACGGGATCGAGTGAAGGAGGCCGGGCGTGATGAATCAAGGGGTCCGACCCTCCTCGGCGAGAAGACGGCGAAGTGCCTCCTCGTACTGCTTGTCACCCGTGGGTGGGGGTGTTTTGCGAAGGTAGGCGATCAAAGTATTGTTGATACCGACGCTGGCCAGGAGGTGGTCTCCGACTTTGTACTCGTGTAGGTTCACCCACCCGGGGACCTGAAAACCCGTAGGGGTGAGACCTGATCGATAATTGAGCAGGTGTAGCTCACGATATGTCGGCTCAACGCGGCTGACGAGAACCTCCATCCACCGAAAGGTAAGATCAGAATTGGCAAGCGCCATCGGGAAAGGAGAGGCCAGAATGATCCCGAGGCCTACAAAGATACTTTTTGCCAGGTACGAGCGCATGAGTCAAACCTCTGTTTGCAACTTTGCCTCGCTAATGCTGCCATGCTACCCTACCGGGGAGGAGATTTCAAGGGCTGACAAACTCGTCGAGTCTTTTTGTTGATACAATAGGCACCGGTTTCATAATCAGATCAGGCGAAAACTTTCTACCGACATAAAGGGAGCAGGCGATGAATGATCAAAAGCATGGAATTCGGATTGTGGCAGTCTCGGGCAGTGTGCGGTCCGGGAATTCCACCTCGAAAGCGCTGGCGCTGGTAATTGACGAATTCCGCAAGCACCCCGAGATTGTACTCCGGGTGATCGATCCTGGCGCAATGGAGCTGCCGCTGCCCGGGACTGGAGATGGGTCCCCCCCAATGCGGACCCTGAAAGCGGCTGTGGCGGAGGCGACCGGCGTGGTCTTGGCGACGCCGGAGTATCACGGCAGCTAGAACAGTGTCATCAAGCTGGTCATCGAGAACCTTGGCTTTCCCTCGGTCATGGCAGGCAAGCCGGTGGCACTCCTCGGGGTGGCCTCAGGGGCGATCGGTGCGATCAAGGCGCTGGAGCACCTGCGCAGCGTCTGCTCCCACATTGGGGCCATCGTCCTGCCGGGCCCAGTCTCCGTGGCAGGAGTTCAAAAAGTGTTCGTGCGGAGGGGCGGTGCCTCGATCCCGCGACCGAGAAACGGATCCGGAGCGTTGCCACGAACTTGATCGACTACATCCACGCCAATATTTGTCCCCGGGTGGCGCTTGAGGCGATGGTGAGGGGAGTGCCTGAGTAAGATGGTGATTAGTGGCTGGTGACAGATGACTCAGGACTGGTAGATTCTGGATGAGAGGCTGAACTATGGAACTTGCTGGATTTGAGAATCCCTTGCGCGAGGGCCTGCGCCTCGAACGCACCGCTGAACCCTGCGTGACCGTCATCTTTGGCGCTTCCGGGGACTTAACCAAGCGCAAGCTCGTCCCCGCCCTGTACAGTTTGGCCAAACAGAACTTGCTGGCGAGCGGGTTGTCCATCGTGGGCAGTGCGCGCACCCCGATGAACCACGAGGCCTTTCGCGCCGCGATGCGTGACGCCGTCAATCGGTATTCCGATGCCGGTCCTGTCGATAGCGCTGTCTGGGAAAGTTTCGCGGCCGGTCTGTTTTACACTCCCACCGACCCCAAAAAACCGGAGAGCTACGACAACCTCAGTCAGTTGTTGACCGAAATCGACCGAGAGCGGGGAACCGCGGGCAACCGCCTCTTTTACATCTCAACGCCCCCCAGCCTGTACAGCGATATCATCCGGCTGCTTGGGGCCACGGGCCTGAACCGCTCGAGCAATGGAGGCTGGACCCGCATCATCATCGAGAAACCATTCGGCCATGATCTGCAAAGTGCGCGGGCGCTCAATCGGGAGGTTCTGGAGGTCTTCACGGAGGACCAGGTCTACCGGATCGATCACTACCTGGGGAAGGAAACCGTTCAAAACATTATGGTTCTGCGATTCGCCAACGGGATTTTCGAACCTATCTGGAATCGGCGCTACATTGACCACGTGCAAATCACCGCGGCTGAGGGCATTGGTATCGAGGCTCGCGGCGGATATTACGAACAGGCGGGGGCGTTTCGGGATATGATACAGAACCACCTACTTCAGGTCCTGGCGCACGTCGCGATGGAGCCCCCAGCCGCCATGGAGGCGAACGCCGTCCGAGACGAAAAGACGAAAGTGGTGCGTGCGATCCGCCCCATCACGATCGACGAGGTGGGTCAGTTCGTCGCCCGGGGACAGTACGGCGAGGGCTCGGTGGGGGGGCAACCGGTCAAGGGGTACCGGCACGAAGATAGTGTGAACCCTCAATCAAACACCGAGACGTACGCCGCCGTCAAATTCCTCATCGACGACTGGCGCTGGGCGGATGTGCCATTTTATCTGAGGACGGGCAAGCATTTGCCCAAGCGGGTTACCGAGGTGGCCATCCAGTTTCGGCGCGCGCCTCATCTGTTGTTCAAGCACGTGGTCAGCGGACATTTCGAACCCAATGCCCTGATCCTCCGTATTCAGCCGGATGAGGGCATCTCGCTTAACTTCAACGCCAAGATGCCCGGCCAGGCGATCAATATCCGGACAGTCAGGATGGATTTTCAATATGGGACCTCGTTTGGCAAGAGGGTGCCCGAAGCCTACGAGCGGCTCTTGCTGGATGCATTGGTGGGTGACTCCACCCTCTTTGCCAGGGGCGATATGGTAGAAGTCGCCTGGGAGCTGGCAATGCCCATTCTACAGGCCTGGCAGCAGCCAGCCAGCAATTTCCCCAACTACGAAGCAGGAAGTTGGGGGCCGAAGGAGGCGGATGAATTGATCGAGCGAGACGGTCGGCGGTGGAGACGACCCTAAGGTCGTGAAGTAGAGAATATGGAAGTGGAAAACGCAACACAAAGCTCGAGGGGCGTAAGCGCGCAAACGATCGAGCGTGACTTGCGCAACCTGTGGGAACAGATGGCCGAAGTGACCGAAGCGGAACACCGAGAGCCGGTCATGAGGGCGTGTGTCTTGAATCTCTTGGTGTATGCGCCTGGTGAGAATGCGGCCGTGGAAGTGAGCCAAATCATGGCCGATGTGACGACCCAGCATCCCAGTCGGATCTTTGTGATACTCCCTAACTATGACGCTGCCGAGTCGGCTCTCAATGCCTGGGTGACAGCCCAGTGTCACCTGTCGGGCGGAGGTCACAAGCAAGTGTGCTGTGAGCAAATCATGATCACCCCCGAAGGCGAAGGGATCAGTCAGCTACCCAGTCTCGTGCGTCCGCTGCTGGTCCCGGATCTCCCTGTCGTCTTGTGGTGGCGTGACGTCCCCAGCTTCGAAAGTCGCGTCTTTGACGAGCTGGCCACGACCTCAGACCGCGTGATTATTGACTCAGCCAATTTGCCGAATCCCGAGGAGGGGCTTGTTGAGCTTGCCACGCTCATCAATCAAAGAGCGCAGTGGACCGCCTTCAGAGACCTGAGTTGGTCGCGGCTCACACCTTGGCGTGTCTCGGTTGCAGCATTCTTCGATTCTCCTGATTGGCGTGCCCACCTGGCGCGGCTAAATCGGGTGGAGATCGAGTGCACGCACGACCACGCCGATCGTCACTCGATTCCCAGCCAAGCCCTCCTGATCGCATGCTGGTTAGCAAGCCGTTTGAAATGGCGGCCGACATCGAAGCCTCAGTGGAGCGGGGAACATGGGTGTCACGTGGCGTTAGCGTCAGAGCATGGACCGATCACCCTCCGGATCAAGACGACCCCTCCCACGGAGGGTGCCCAAGGTGGACTCAACGCGCTGAGACTCACTGTCGAGAGCGAGCCGTCGGCGCGATTCGTGGTCTCCTGCTGTGACGATGGCTCCTACTTGCAAACCACGGTGGAGCTGGCGGGCACGAAGCTGGACGGGAGGGTCTTCCCTGTGGGGGACCAGCGTGAGGCGCAGCTCATCAGCAGAGAGCTGGAAATTCTCGGTCACGACACCGTGTATGAGCAAGCACTCGCTTTTTTCGCAGGGGTGCAAATTCAGGGTTAGAGGGGCGTCGGTCGTTTCGGTCTTCGCAGCCCGGACAAGGGGTCCTGAATCCTGCTGTTGGGCACGATGAGAGGGAATCGTAGAGACATATTTGTGTGCCGCGATCCGGAGGAGGTCAGCCAACGAGCGGCGGATTTGTTTGTCCGGCTGGCTGACGAGGCAGTTTCATCTACAGGTCGATTCGCGGTGGCGCTTTCGGGCGGCTCGACCCCGAGGCTGCTTTACGCGCTGCTGGCAGCGAATGAGTTCCGACAGCAGGTACCCTGGTCGAGGATACATCTGTTCTGGGGGGATGAGCGTTGTGTTGCACCGGATCATCCAGAGAGTAACTACCGCATGGCGCGGGAGGTGCTGCTGGATAAGGCCCCCATTCCTGCACAGAACATTCACCGGATGCCAGCGGAGCTAGACGATTATACCCGCGCATCAGTTGCGTACGAGCAAACGCTGAGAGAGTTCTTCGAGTTGGCGGCGGAAGAGCTACCGATCTTTGACCTGATCTTGCTGGGAATGGGAGAGGACGGGCATACTGCCTCTCTCTTTCCGGGGACGACTGCGCTTGCGGAGAACGAGCGGCTGGTCGCCTCCAACTACGTCGAAAAACTCGGCACCTATCGTCTCACGCTGACCGTGCCTGTGATCAATCATGCGGCGAACGTGGTGTTTTTGGTCTCGGGAAAGTCCAAGGCGTCGATGTTGAAAAAGGTGCTCGAGGGCGAACACCAGCCTCAGCATCTTCCATCCCAGCTCATTCGCCCGGTGGAAGGCAAGCTCGTGTTCATCGTCGACCGTGAGGCAGGGAAAGAACTGAGCCTCTCTGGAGCGAAAGAAAAATGATCCTGGCAGGTGACGTCGGTGGGACCAAAAGCAATCTCGCACTCTTTACCATCAAGGGCGGGAAACTCTCGCCTGTTGTCGAGCGGACCTTGTCCAGCCGAGACTACTCAGGGCTTGAAGACATGACCCGTGCATTCCTCGACCAAGCCACCAGCCGCGAGCCATCGGTCACCATCGAACAGATCTCCAGTGCTTGCTTTGGCGTGGCCGGGCCCGTGGTGGAGGATCGCTGCGAGACCCCTAACCTGCCCTGGGTCATCACCGCAGAAAGGCTCAGGGAGGTGCTCGGCCTCGAAGCCGTCAAGTTGATCAACGATTTGGAGGCTACCGGGTATGGCATCCCGTGTCTGGGGACTGAGGAATTTATCACACTCAACAAAGGATCATTGCGGCAAAAGGGAAATGGGGCGCTCATAGCCGCAGGGACAGGACTCGGGGAGGCCATGCTGTACTGGGACGGGACAGATTTCATCCCGATGGCTTCTGAAGGTGGCCACGCCGACTTTGCCCCGCGCAATGCCCTCGAGATTGAGCTGCTGTACTATCTCCTGGATCGCCTCACCCGTGTCAGTTACGAGCGATTGGTTTCGGGCCCCGGCCTGTTTAACATTTACAGCTTTCTCAGAGACGCGGGTTACGGTGAGGAGCCAGACTGGCTCACCGAAAAGTTGCAACAGGATGATCCAAGCGCTGCCATCGGGAAGGCCGCTCTCGCCAATCAAAACGGGCTGTGCGTCAAGGCGCTGGATATGCTGGTGTCGATATACGGAGCGGAAGCGGGCAATCTTGCGCTCAAGGTTATGGCCGTCGGAGGTGTTTTCGTCGGCGGCGGCATCGCCCCAAAAATCATTGAAAAGCTCCGTGATGGAACATTTATGAGAGCGTTTACTGACAAAGGGCGACTCTCTTCGGTGCTAGAGGCCATCCCGGTTCGAGTCATCCTGAACCCGAAGACAGCGCTCTATGGAGCCGCACGGCGCGCGACCATGCTTCAAAAATAAGCGGATCGACGTGTGGAGACTGAGTAGGAGAGAGGGGTGTGGCTGCGAAGAAGGAGCGATTAAGCGTTACCGTGATGATCGAAATCCCCAAAGGGAGCCGGAATAAGTACGAGTACGATAAAGAGAAAAGGGTGCTCAGATTCGATCGGATGCTCTTTTCCGCTGTCCATTATCCGAGTGATTACGGCTTTATTCCGGACACGGTAGCCCAGGATGGAGACCCGCTGGATGCCTTGGTATTGGTCTGGGAACCGACCTTCCCCGGCTGCCTGATTGAAGCAAGGCCGGTAGGACTATTCAAAATGTGGGATGAAAAGGGTCTGGATGAGAAGATCCTGTGTGTTCCGGTTTCGGATCCGCTGTGGAATTACATCGAGAGCCTTGCAGATGTGCCTCCCCATCTCCTCAAGGAGATAGCGCACTTTTTCGCCATTTACAAAGACCTGGAAGAGAAAAAGACCGGGGTAGAGGGATGGGAGGACCGTGATGCGGCCCTGAAGGTCATCAGGGAATCGCAACACAGATACCGGAACCAGTGATTACTTCCCCTCCTCCCTGGTTAGCCGAGTCTAAGCGACCAGTCTGAAACTGCTCCCGAGTTCCGTAACGGCTTTGCTAAGCGACCTGGAGCCTCTTCGCCCCGCTGCAAAAGGTAGCAAGTCATTGAACCTAACTGTCGGCGTCGAAATAGTGCAACTGCCGGTGGCACGGCCGGCGGTCGAAAAAAACACTTGACAAACGAACAATAGGTGTATATACACTTAAATATGTGATTCGAGGGAACCTTGTAGTGGAGGAACTGGGAGGATGGTGAAGAAGGAACGTGACGCGGTAGAGCAACAGATAGGCAAGTTCGCCGAAGAGGCACCGGCCTGCGCCTGCTTTAACATCCGTAAGGCAGCCCGAGCAATCAGCCAATTGTACGATGACGTATTGCGGCCAAGCGGGCTGCGGGTGACGCAATTTTCCATCCTTGCGGTGACGAAGAGACTGGGGCCGGTGACCGTGACCCGCCTGGCGGAGGAGACGGTGACGGACCGCACGACATTGACCCGCAACCTCAAGATTCTCCAGCAGCAGAAGCTCATTCGGATCGCGTCGGGGCAGGACCGGCGCGAGCGAGAAGTGACTCTGACAGACGGAGGCCGTGCTGCTTTGGCCCAGGCTTACCCCTTTTGGAAGGGCGTCCAAGCCCAGGTCGCCAAAGGCCTGGGTCCAGAGCGATTTCGTCGGCTGTTGTCGGATCTGAGGACCACCGTGGCGTTGACCCGGACGAGCTGAATTTTTTGGGCAATTGAGCGTAGGGATACGCGGAATCCGGAAACCCATTCATGAGACAAGGAGGAACAATCATGTCAAAGCCGATGATTTTGGTCACCGGAGCCACGGGTAAAACGGGCTCCCAAGTCGTCAAGCAACTGCTCGAGAAAGATTTCCCGGTGCGCGCCTTCGTGCGCCGTCGAGACGAGCGTTCGGAACGCCTGGAGGCGCTCGGAGCCAAGGTGGTCCTGGGAGATTTCCTGGACCTCGCCTCGGTGCGGGCCGCCATG
>JAPUFX010000077.1 GCA_027293415.1 Candidatus Methylomirabilota bacterium | reverse complement strand
ATCCGGGTGAAGCGAATGATTCCCTGCTTGTCGATGAGGTGAAGGGTGGGCCAGTAGCGGGTGCGAAAGCGTTTCCAGGTGGCAAAATCGTTATCGAGGGCGACCGGGTAGGCGATCCCCAGCTCCTGGCAGGCGGACTTCACCTTGTCCAGGGGTTTCTCCCATGGGAACTCCGGTGAGTGGATTCCGATGACGACGAGACCTCGGGGGCCGAATCGCTGACGCCAATCCACCAACTGGGGGATCGTGTGCCGGCAGTTAATTCACCCGTAGGTCCAAAACTCCAAGAGGATGACTTTCCCTCGAAGATCGGCGAGTTGGAGCGGCGTTGAATTGATCCAAACTGTATTGGTGAGCTCCGGAGCCGGCTGGCCGATCGACGCCGCCTCTGCCCGAGAGAAAAAGATGAGCACCGTTCCCACGAGGGTGAGGAGAAGCCACATACGGAAATAATCAGGTTCTCTTTTCACGCGTACCTCGAAGATCCTACCGGACCGTCACCGTGACCGTATGATACCCGGACGCCTCATCCAAAAAAGGGAACTGGATCCGGGCATTTTGGACCTCATAGACGCTCAAACAGCCACTCGGGAGTGAATTGGAGTGCGAAAGTCGAAAGCAAGGTGAAGTAGTCGGTGAGGAGGAGCACCCCCACCAGGATGAGAAACAGACCACTCACCCGATTCACCCAGGGGAGGAAACGCTTGAACCGGTTAAAAAAGAGGAGGAACCGCCCAAAAAGCAAGGCACTCAGCAAAAAGGGGATGGCGAGTCCCGCAGAATAGGCAACGAGGAGCAGGATCCCTTGGCTTGCCGTTTCGGAAGTCGAGGCCAACACCAGGATCGACCCCAGGATGGGGCCGACGCAGGGGATCCAGGCGGCAGCAAAGGTGACTCCCACAAGAAAGGCACCCAGATGTCCGCTGGGATGCTCCTTCAGGTTAAAGTGCTTCTCCCGCATGAGAAAGGGGAGGGGTAGCCAGCCAGCGATGTATAGGCCGAAGAGGATGACCAACAACCCGCCTGCCTTACGAATGACGAGCTGATAATCGAACAGGAGATGTCCGAGAGCCGTTGCCGAGGCGCCGAAGGAGATGAAGATGACAGAGAAGCCGGTGATAAAGGCCACCGAGCGTATCAGGAGCTGCCGTCGGTGTTTGATGTTGGCGGCTGAGTCCTGGATTTCCTCGAGGGAGAGGCCACCTACCAAGGCGAGGTACGAGGGGATGAGGGGAAAGACACAGGGAGACAGGAACGAGAGCAGACCCGCCCCCATCGCAACCAGGACCGACACCTGTGTGGCCGCACTCATTTTGCCGATCGTCCTACCGCTGCCTTAGCCCTTTTCCCTTCCTTCCAATTCCACCCTCCCATCATGGTAATGGTCGGCCGCGCGTTTGGCAACCCCCGCCTTGAGCCTAACTACTCAGGCCTACGCCACCTCCCCCACTCGTGGAAGGAGGCGTCCTTGACTTCGAATCCTGGGGGGTTGCTCTGGAGGCACGACCGGCAGGAAATGCCGAAGGGTAAATCCACAGACCTGGCAGCGGCGGTAACAGAAGCAGGAGCCCCGCTCGTCCTCATGGACATTGCCCACCTGGACCATGTGGCCGGAACAGCAATTGCCGGGACGGAACGGGGAAATGATCCGTTTTGGATAGGCGTTGAGGGGCTTCTTGCCTGAATTATACTCGACGATTGTGGCCATCGTATCCTCCCGTCCTGGACGTATTCGTTGACCTACGGAATTACCTTATAAACAGCGATGGGCGTCGAAAGGTTCCCGCAGGTGTTCAAGGGAGGTCACGGACCACAGCACTTTTCTCCCTCTTTGGCTTCTTCGCCGTGCTCAATAGGAACTCCCGCTTTGGTTAGTCGTTCTTCAAAAGAACCCCGCCATCCGGGTGAGAGCGCCTGGATACGCAGCGCCTTCTTGGCCCCTACGAGATTCTTCTGATCCAAGTAGAGTAAATGGCACACCTCCTGAACCGTCATGCGTTCGGGGTCAGTCTTGACTCGGGCCAGGACATCGCCCGCGCCGACCTCGCCCTCTTCCACGACCCGAAGGTAAAAACCCGGCCGACCGCTCGCCAAGAACACCTTGGGGAATTGTGCCATTCCCATCTTGATCCCTAGCTTGAAACAGGGAACGCGCGGTTGCGTGACCTCGACCACCGCGCTGCCTACGGTAAACACGTCACCGACGTGAATCGCGTCATCCAGCATGCCCTCGACAGTGAAATTCTCTCCGAACTGGCCAAACGTGAAATCCGTTCGCCCGAGTTCGCGCTGCCAGTAGTCGTAGTTCTCGAACGAATAGGTGTAGGCTGCCTTGTAGATCCCGCCGTGGTTTTTCAAGTCCGCTTGGCCATCCCCATCCAGACTGAGTGTGCGCAGCATGACCCGGACGGCCACGGGTTCCTTGAAAATACCTGTCGTGGTCGTCTTATTCATATATGGAACTTCCTTGGGCAATGACACATTCACCGAGAGAAGCTTCACTCCTTGTCCCCCCTAGTACTCAGTTCCTCCTCCGAACAGACATCTTATGGGCAAACCGTTTACTTTCGCCGACGACGGCGTCACACCCCGACGACCACATTGCTTTTTGGCTTTGAGCAGCAGATCAAGACCGATCCCTGAGCGGGCAGGTCAAGTGGCTCTTGAACGTACTCCACTTCACCTTCCTCGAGCGTGCATTTACAGGTATGACATATCCCAGACCGACAGCTGTAATCCGGGCTCAATCCATTTGCCTCAGCGAGGTCAAGGATGCTTTCAAATGACGGGTTCCAATTTACCTTGACCCCCGACTTGGAAAACGTCACCTCGATTTCTTCGCAGCACTCAGAGGCTGCTGCGGCACGCTTTGGTGTCGCAACCTTTGCCCTCTCTGTCAGCGCAGAGGCCGGCCCGAAAAACTCGTAATGAATCCGGGTCTCTGGGATCTCCCAGGCAAGGAACCCGTTGAACAGCGATTTCATGAAGGGTGTGGGACCACACAGATAGAAATCGAAATCTGTGCTGGGTAGCAGACGTTTCACGAGTTCGATATCCACGTGTCCCTCGTCATCATAGTCGCGCCCTACGGTGTCTTCGGGCAAGGGTCTGCTGTATCGAATGTGCACGTGGACGTTGCTGTTTTCTTCGGCAACGCGCCGCACATGTTCAACCAGGGCATGCTCCCGGCTGTTTCGACTGCCGTGAATAAACCATGTCGGTCGGTTCGAACCCGCATCTACAATGGAGTTTAACATGCTAATTAAAGGTGTTAGCCCAACGCCGGCACTTAAGAGAACCACGCCGGTTTCCCCATGAGGGTCGAGGAAGAATTTACCTCTGGGGGACTTTGCTAATAGGTGTGAGCCTGGTTCCACTTGATCATGGAAGTAGTTAGAAGACTCTCCTGGGTAC
Source organism: Candidatus Methylomirabilota bacterium (assembly GCA_027293415.1). NCBI lineage: Bacteria > Methylomirabilota (SeqCode) > Candidatus Methylomirabilota bacterium. The sequence continues at coordinate 77 of JAPUFX010000077.1, read as the reverse complement.
ACTTCTGGTCGGTTAGGTGGGGCGAGTTCTCTCTTGATGGTCAGCCGGTAGTAATCTCTGGTGGGGCTCTCAGATAT
>JAPUFX010000076.1 GCA_027293415.1 Candidatus Methylomirabilota bacterium | reverse complement strand
GAAAAATAAAGTAGTGCCGGGCCATCCTGAACTATGAACTCTGAACCATGAACCCACTGGACTGGCGCGCCTGAGAGGATTCGAACCTCCGACCCACTGCTTAGAAGGCAGTTGCTCTGTCCGTCTGAGCTACAGGCGCATGCTCAGATATTCTGCACACTTATGGCCTGCGAGTCAAGCCCCGCCTGCCCTGACGTGCCCGAAAAAGTGCCCGTCAACCTCCGGGAAGCGTCCTGGAGGTCCGAATCGCTCACGATCGCATAGCGCCGGTACACACTCTCGGTCTTGTGGCCGGTCAGCTTTATCGCCACCGAGCGCGGTACGCTGGCCCGCTCCATGTTTCGCACGGCGGTACGCCGGAAGTCATGTACGAGCATCCACGGCACACCGGCTTTTCTGCACGCCGTCTCCCAGGCCTTGCGAAAGTCTCTGATCCGCTCTCCCTGCAAGCGTCCCGAGAGATGCGGGAACACCCAAGGAATGATTTGCCCCATCTGCTTCGAGAGCCGATCTACCCGATTGAGCTGCTCTGTTAGGACCGTGCGGAGCTCAGGCGTTAGATAGACGACGCGGCCCTCGCGGTTCTTTGTAGTCCCCGGCTCAAGGCGCAGAGTCCCGGCTTTGAGATCAACCTGGCTACGGCGGAGCGTAAGCACTTCGGATCGGACGCGCCATCCGAAGGTATGCCCGATGGCCACGGCCACCTGGATATCCTCCTTGAGTCGGCGGCGCACGGCCTCGTACTGGTCCCGTTCGAAGAACCCCTGGCGTGGCGGGGCCTCCTCGAGCATCTCGATCGGCGGAACGCGCAAAACCCTTCCGTTCTTGTACGCGAGCCTGAACATCCGCTGCAGCAGAGCCAACTCGATGTTGATGGTTCGATTTGATGTGAGTTGCTTCCGACGTGTCATCGCTGCTTGGCGCTGCGCCACGTGGGCAGTAATGACAGGTGGCCCGAGGCTCGCGGCCCTGCGACCACGGAAGAAGCGGTCCAGGTGTGTGAGCCGCTGCTCCACTTCCACCATCGAACGGCGCCCTGTGGTTTTGTAATGCTGGCGCAAGTCGGAAGCTAGCTCGTCATAGATAATCCGGTCGATCCGAGGCGGGATCGGCGCGCCGGTCGCCACAGCACCCTCTCTCAGTTTCAGGAAGCGGCGCGCTTGGCTCTCTTTCTCAGTGCCCGTGCTCTCCCGCACCGGACGCCCGTTCACGTAATACTTAACCCACCACTTGCTACTGAGCTTGCCACTTCTAAGCTTCGGTCGGTATAACCATCCCATCTCATTTCACCCCCTTTCTTTTTTGGCGTTTAGTTAGGTACTCCCTGACTCAGCTCCGTCGCTATCCATTTCTCCAATAATGTGCTTGAAGTTCCCATCAAGATCCTCAAGAACCCCTTCGAGAGCTGCGCGTGCCTCAATAAGGAGCTGCGTGGCTTCTCTGAGTTTTCTTAACTCTTCTTCCTTTAATGCCACCATTCTACTTACCTCCCTTCTTCCGCTTTCGTTTGACGAGCCACCCGCTCACCAACTCCCGGATGATGTCCGTGGCAGACCGGCCTTCCTCAATGGAGGCAATGCGGAGGGCCTTGTGGTCAGCTTCCGGGAGATACACCGGCATAGGCACGATTCGCTCCTCTTTCTTTTGGGGTTTGGGATTCATACTCAAAATATAATACTATGATATTGTAATATCAAGAGGAAAATGCATGGTCAGGGGATGATTCTTGGGGGGAGACGACTTAGCTACTTTCCTCTACGGGGCGCTCCAGATGACCTTCCCGGCCTTGGTCAGCCTTCAACTGGGGCCTCGAGTGGGCATCATGCCGGTAGCACCGTGGTAGCAGGGTCACGGAACGAGTTGATTTGCTGGGGCAGGGTGATGGGGATCTGATTACCAATTAGCAGGCCAGAGGTTCCGCAGAGGCCCGCTGCCTTCTCCTGATACTCTTCATGCTTCACGAATATACGAAGCGTGCGACCAAGAAGCTCTCCAGGTGGAACTGACTTCCCCGAAGTCTATCAACACTCCAGGCTTGTTGGTTTTAACGAGAAGTGGTGTGCCGTCGAAGATCAACTCGACTTTATACGAATGTCCGTGCAACCTATAACACTGGTGACCCTTCGGCCAGTTTTCGAGGCAATGTGCAGCTTCGAAGCGGAACATTTTACATATCTTCATCACTCATATCCTCATAGTCCTTACAATACTCCGCCACTTTCTTCGCCTGTACCGAGTCGGGGAGGGAGGAAGCCATGATGTACTTCGGGCTTCCGTCCTCCTTGCCCCAGTGGTCCTTTGAGCAGTAAGCGAGTATCCCGTTCTTGGTTTTGCAGTGGAGACAATTTATGCAGCTGCGTTCGCTCATGTCAGGCCTCCATGAGGTTAAGCATCTTCTCCCTAACTCCTTCATCTCGAAGCATCTGCTGAGCCTTGACCGTCATGTCTGTGATCTGCTGCCTGTTCTTGACGTATTTGACCGATAATTGCCTCAGCAGACTGCAGAACCGCGCTACGAAGATATCGTTCTTACCCACGTAGCTAGCCAGCGTGTACTCGAGAGATTCTTCGGCAATCGCCGAAGAGACGCCGCCCCTGTAATAAACGAAAAAAGCCATCGCGGGCCGTAGGGGCTGCGAAGAGGGTGGTGCAACGGTTATGCCAAAGGTCGATTAATGGCTACGACTCCCGCGTGGGAGAGTAGAAGCATTCGCATCGTGGGACGTAGATAGACAACGGTAGACCCCTGCAAGGGTAAGCTATCGAAGCCCGGAGGGCAGATTATTCACTTCTATGTGAATAATCCGGGCTAGGTGGCGTTCGCAGGTATAGACCTTAATGAGGAGGGCGGTTGCAGATAGGTTGCGTTTTCGGGTCACGAAATGGTATATTTTGCCGCGTCCTGCACACCCGATTCTTTGAATTTACTGTGTCGAGGCACGTAAGGGGGTCCACTTTGTAGATCTTCTGAATCAGCCTGGCCCAGTTTTGCGGCATGACCTTGCATGTTCAATCGGCTATAATGGTCGGGCATGAAGCCGAAGTACTTGAGAATGCTCCAGCGGATGGCGGAGGACCCCCGGCGGCAGGCGCGCACATGGTCGGTCTACATCCTGCGCTGCCGGGGCGGGACCTACTACACGGGGATCGCCAAGGACGTGCAGGAGCGCCTGAGGAAGCACCAGGCGGGAAAGGGCGCCGCTTACACCCGGACCCGCCTGCCGGTCGAACTGCTTTATGAGGAAAACGGCCTGCCCCGGTCCGAGGCCCTGGTCCGGGAGGCGCGGATCAAGGCCATGCCGCGGGCAAAAAAAGGGCGGCTTGCTCGGAAGAAGGTTTAGTTTCCCACACCCATCCGCTTACGGTTGTACCACCTTTCCCAACCCATCCAAAATATCAACTCTTTCGTAAAACCATCCGTCGAGGATCGCTCTCCTCCCTAGCACCCCCGTTTCCCCTCCATCTCCCGCCGTACCGCCTTGATCTCCTCCAACACTTCCTCGTTGGTCAGCAAGCCCTTCCGCACGAGCACACGATGGAGGGCCTCCTGCTCAACCATACAGGCGCGGAGAAGTTCCTCGAAGGTGACGACTTGGCATGGGTCAAGTTTCTCGGCCATGTTACTTGCCTCACCACGTCTTGTCGACTTTGTAGATCATCCCCATCGCTCAGCCCTCCGATCCTATCCGCCTTCAGCGTTCAATCCTGGCTTCCCACCGTCAATCCATTGCGTTGCCATGCCAATAGCGTATGCCTCGGCTTTATCCTGCGTCGGGAAGGGGTCCGTTCCCTCGGGGTGGTGAAATTGGAATGTGTGAGCATGTCCTTGCTCTCGCCATGTCACCACCGCCTCCGCCGGCCATCCCCCTGATCGATACTCTACTGAGCGTGCTTCAATGTGATGACCTTTATAGATTTTGTGTTTCATCTCGAACCTCGTTTAACTGTCCTGCTTCGTCCCGCCCGCTTTATGCGTCGGTTCTCCCGCTCCACCCGGTCCAGCCGCAGCGCCAGGGTTTCCATCGTTGGCTCGTTCATCACTTCCCCCTCACTTTCCTTCTTCTAAGCCATCTTCTTCTAGTGGTGGCAAACCGCGATGACTCCTTTCATATGGGTCTTTTAGTAACTCTTGCTCCGCTTGGGATAGCGTAAAGGTAATGTCCGTGATAGGGTGATAAACTTCGGCATAATGGACTGGAATCCCCTCACCTTGATGGCGAGCAATCCAACCCGTGAAGAATCCTACTACATGCCTGTATTTCTGCCCTCTAACATTTCCGATCAAATAGCCGATGAATCCGCCGAAAAGCATGAAGAAAACTT
>JAPUFX010000075.1 GCA_027293415.1 Candidatus Methylomirabilota bacterium | reverse complement strand
AAGCATTCGACCTTATCTTACCTCTTGCTCGAGAGCGCCACATCGGTGTGATCGCCAAACGGCCCATCGCCAACGCCGTCTGGAAGTCGAAAAGGAAACCAGAGGACGACTACTACCACACCTATTGGGAACGATTTCGGGAACTCGACTACGATTTCCTGCGCGTTGACATGAAGAATGCCGTCGCGACGGCTCTGCGCTTCACGGTGAGCGTTTCCGGCGTACACACCGCAATTGTCGGCACAACGAAACCGGGCCGATGGGCTGAGAATGCCGCGATGCTGGCGGCTGGCCCACTGCCGGCGGAACAATTCCAGAAAATTCGCGCCCGCTGGGCCGAGGTCGCCGCTGCGACATGGGTAGGCCAAATTTGAGGGCGCCATTTATTTCGCTTTCCTTGCCACTTCAACCTCAATGGTTGCTTGGTGGCTTCGCCGGTTCGTTCCGTCGGTATCAACTGTCACAAGCGCCAGATTCTTCCCCGCGGTGCCATACACGGACGCCTTGGCAAGATAGAAACCGGTCCCTTCTCCCACCCAGCCGGGGTAGATCCTAGTCTGCAACCCGATTCCTTCACTGACCTTTGATGCCGCGTCGGAGGCAATCTTTGCGAGCGGCGATGCGGACAAAGTGGGCGTTATCAATGAGAATGAGGGGGTACCAAAGCAAGCGAAAATTACAGGCTTAGAGGAGGGCGAATTCGCGGAAGGTCTGCTCAATCGCTGCGAGGGCCTGGTCCAGATCGGCGCGGGTGTGCTCAGCGGTGACGGTGAAGCGGAGCCGGCAGGTCCCGGGAGGAACGGCGCACAGCCATTGGCCCTCTAGCTCTCAATGAAGGCATCCCGGAGCAGCTTGGATTGCCTCTCGAAGGCCTGGCGCGGGTGCCTCGGATCTTTCATCAGCGCCATCTCCTGGGTCAAGAGTCGGGCCAGATGCATGATGTGGGTATCCGCTTTTTTTGCCTCGCGCCGATACAAAGGGTGGTCCCGGTTGATGTACACGACAGTCCCTTCGCTGAAGGACTCGGGCCCGTCTTCCCCAAAATGGTCAAGGCAACATGACATTCCCGCGTGCCCCATCTTGAGGCGTCGCACGACGGCGTCCGGGGTCAGGCGCTTCACGCGGGGCTTCTTTCGGGATCGCCTGGTGCGAGACGCCGCAGCCTCGCCGGCCTGGATGGTCCGGCTAGCCCCTCGCCGACGCCCAGGCTGCACTGCGGCCCCACCCGGCCCACCGCTCCCCTCTCCCACGGGAAGAGCCCCGAACGGGGAAAAGTCCGGGTTCTTGAGGAGCGCGCGGGCGATCCGTTCAAGGGCGTCGTTCAGCGCCCGGGAGGCGGCTCGCCGCTCTCGCTGACCGGCCAGGCGGCCGAGCACCTGGCGGACCTCTCCCATGACCCTCTGCATCACGTGCGCGAAGGCCTGATACTCCGGAGAGTCCAGAACGAATCCGGAGCGGTCGCTGGTGACCGGAAGAAAGTCGGCATGCACTTCGCCGCGGAGGCGGGCCACGACCTTCCCCCACTGCTCGGCGCCGAACAGCTCCCGGCGGACGGTGACCTGCTTCACCTTGACTTCGATCCCCGGTCCGTCCCGAGAGGCAGCCGAGGCAGGGAGAATTGCCACTTCCCCGTGCACCGGCCCGAAGGGAGTGCCCTCAAGAATCGGGAGTCGATGGCCGACGAGGCTTTTTGGGCGAACCCGTGATCCATTGAGGAAGACAGCAAAATGGGGGGCCTTGAGCGGCACCCCCTCCATGAGCCGCCGTTCCACCTCGGCGGGGTCGAAGCGGCGCGTCAGGTGCTGAAGCCTTACGGTAGTCCCGTCACCCCGGGCCTGATCCGGAGGGGTTGTCTCCAGCGGGAGGCGCCACTCCCCCCCGGGACGCGTCCATTCCTCTTTGTCGAAGATCACGCGGGCGGCGAACTCTCCCTTCCGGGTGACTACCTCGAAGCGCTGGCAGGCTGACAGGGTGGCGAATTTCCCGATCCCGAACTGCCCGATCCGGTCCCGACCGAAGCGGGGCGACTTCGGGTTCTGGAGCTTCTCCTGCGAACCGATCAGGAAATACTGGCGCAGCCCCTCCAGGTCCATTCCGGTGCCGTTATCCTCGACCAGGATGGCCTCCTCGCTTACCGTGACCCAGACGTCGGTGGCGTCAGCATCGTAGGCGTTGTTGACCAGCTCCCGGATCAGCTCGATGCTCTCCGAGTAGAGGCGCTCGCCGATGGTAATGAGGTGACTTTTGTCTACTGCAACCGGAAGGAACTGCAAGGCGCTCTCCGTGGAATCCCGATGTATCTGAGGTTCAGACCAGCCCAGGAGAAAAAGGGGAGATCACGGACCACTCCTGTCTGGCGGCACCAGAGGACCTTCAATTAGCGATACGATACTGGGGATGCTCCCCCCACGTCAACCTCAGCCTCATCCGAACCTGATTCCCGCTCTACTAAATTAGACCGATTAACCTCGCGCACCTTTCTCCCACCCCTTTTGCCTCCCGCTCACGCTATAGAAACCGGCAACGGAGAAAAAGGGCCATGAACGATGCTTGCCGCCTCCGTACGGGCCTTCAAAGCCTAGAGCGCGAAATTTACGGATCAGCTCGCGGGGCGGGGTTTGTCTGGGGAGGGGCATCAGGCGGCAATAGAGCGGAGGTCAATCCCGGCCAACACGAGGATAACATCATCCCTGTCCTGAAGCTTCAAGGCCAGCCATTCCTTCAAGACTTCCCGTAGTTCCTCACGGCAGGCGTCCTGGGTATCGCTATTCGCCCACACGCCAGTAAAGCCTGGCATCTGTGCATACCAGGACCCTTCATCCAGCGTTCAAAACGGGCTGCTTCCAGAGCGGCCTTTTCGTAGCGGCTCAATATCTCTGGTGGAATTTGCCAAAGCTCCGTTTTCAATTATCCCCCATCATTTCCTCCAATGGTGCAAAACACCTCGCGGCCACCTAGCCAGTGTCTCCTTCACGGCCAGGCCGTTTGTCAAGACGAGAGGCGAGATCCTACAACGACTCGGCCTGAAGAGGGGTGCGAGCGGCGATGCGGGCAAAGTGGGCGTCCCGGTGCCAGACATGAGAGTCGTGTTGCAGGGCCACAGAGGCGATCAAAAGGTCGGTGGCGGGAACCGGCGTGCCACGTCGCTGGAGTTCGAAGCCCAAACGAGCTGCGTCCTGAACAGCCTGGGGGCTCGGTTCGAGCCAACGGAGGCCGGAAAAGTCGTCCCACAGGATACCATACGCCTCCTCGGTCCTGGCCCCCTGCAGAACCTCAACTACGATGATGCCTGTTGTAACCACCACGTCTCTAGCCAACGCTTCCCGAACTCGGTCCTGCAGGGCCTTCGGACCACGAGGGCGGTAATACTCTATCCACACCGAGCTATCAATGAGAATGTGGGGTCCGGGCACCCTATCCCTCAAGCCTGCGCTTGAGCAGCTCTTTTAGCGTCAGTCCCAGGTCTACCTTGCCGGCGTGCTCGATCATCCGTTCGCGGCTGGCGCGCCGGAGGAGCTCGCGGAGACCCATCTCGATAGCCTCGCGCTTTGTCTTCGCCCCGCTGACACGGATGGCCTTCTCAAGTAGCTGCTTTTCTACGGTGACGGACAATCGCATCTACACCACCTCCTTGCACCAAAAAGATACACCAATTGTATACACCAAACAAGCAAAAAATGGCGCCTCAGAGGAGGGCAACTTCGCGGAAGGCCTTCTCGATCGCCTCCAGTGCCTGGTCCAGATCGGCGCGGGTGTGCTCAGCGGTGACGGTGAAGCGCAGCCGGCAGGTCCCCGGAGGGACGGTGGGGGGACGGATCCCCTGACAGAAGATCCCAAGCTCGAGGAGTCGCTCGCACAATTCCATGGTTCGCTGCCTCTCGTACGTCATGACAGGCAAGATGTGGGTCACACTCGGCTCCGTCGAGAGGCCTAGGCGGTGGAGACTTTCTCGGAAATGGCGGACGTTTGCCCAGAGTCGCTGCCGATGACCCGGCTCTTGCTGCAAGACTTCCAGGGCAGCAATCGAGGCAGCCAAGGCTGAAGGGGCCAGCGCGCAGGTAAAGATGAAGCTCCGGGATCGATTGATAAGGTATTCCCGCAGATCCCGGCTGCCCACAACGTAGGCCCCAAAGCTCCCTAAAGCCTTCCCCAGGGTCCCGATCTCGATGTCTACCGCGTCAGGACCCTTCAGGCCGAAGTGTTCCGACGTCCCGCCTCCTTGCTCACCCAGGACTCCGGTCCCGTGCGCATCGTCCAGCATGAGCAGGGCATCGTAGCTCTTGGCGAGCTTTGTCAGATCCGGAAGTGGTGCGAGATCCCCCTCCATGCTGTAGACCCCATCCACCACGATAAGCTTCCGGCGGAAGCCTTTGTCCGACTTCAGCAAGTCCTCGAGGGCGTCGAGATCGTTATGGGGAAAGATCTTCACCGCCGCCCGACTCAAACGGCAACCGTCAATGGTGCTCGCGTGGCTTAGGGCGTCGGTATAAACGACATCTCCCTCTTCCACCAGTGCCGAGATCACACCCAAGTTGGCCATGTAGCCGGTACTATAGACCAGCGCCGCTCCGCGGCCCTTAAAGGCAGCCAGCCGCTCCTCGAGCATGCGATAGAGTTCATTATTGCCCGCGATGAGCCGAGAGGCCGCCGAGCAGACTCCGAGGCGGTCTGTAGCCTCAATGGCGGCGGTCTTGAGACGTGGGTGGTTGGCAAGGCCGAGGTAGTTGCTGCTACACAGCACAATCACCTCGCGACCATCCACCTGCATCCGGGGCCCGGTCGCCCCCTCCATCCCCCGAAGCCAGCGGTACGAGTCCTTGCGCTTGAGGCGCTCAATTTCTCGGCCAAAAAAATCGGCCATGAGCGATGTTTCTCCATGCAGCCATGCCCTCGGATTTTCTCACTGAATAGAGCAAACTCCGTATATCACATCCAACCCTATGCGACAACGCTCCCCGCCTGCCTTACCGCCTCATGAAGGGAGAATTTCACGCCGGGTCGTTACTTGCTCGGAGTTAGTAAAGACCTCATTTAGTCATATTTTAGAATTATTTGTAATTATTTGTGATTATACTTGACTTTATCATCAAATAACATTATTGATGGGATGACCGAGGAGGCGGAAATGGGCCAGCTGATGAACACCAAAGAGGTTGCGGAGTATCTCGGGATCCACGAGAAAAAGGTCTACTATCTGGCTAAGCGGCGAAAGATCCCATGCACCCGGGTGACCGGCAAATGGATCTTTCCAAGGAACCTCATAGACCAGTGGATCGAGGAGAGCGCCAGGGGACTTGGAAGAAAGCAAAGGCAGGACGAAAGGTCCTTTCTTTTGGCCGCCGGCAGTGACGACCCGAGTCTCGGCATCCTCCGGGAACTCTATACAGGCCGCCTGACCGCTACCTCTCTATTCCTCGCCACCACCGGGAGTACAGAGGGTATCAGGGCAATCCGGGACGGAGTGGCCGACGTCGCCTTGGCCCATTTGCTCGACCCGTTGACCGGCGAGTACAATCTGCCATACCTCCCCGAGCTTCTTCCCTCCGGAGCGGTCGCTGTCCTGCTGTTTTACCGCGAACTAGGCCTGGTCGTGAGGCCTGGAAACCCGCTGGGTATTCGGGCTGTGGCCGACCTCGCCCGACCCGGCCTCCGGATCATCAACCGGCAGCAAGGATCAGGGACACGCCTCTATCTCGATCAGGAGCTTGCACGGCTCGGGATCAATCCGCACCAGATCAATGGATACCAAACTCATGTCACGACCCACCTGGAGGTTGGCCTGAAGGTTCTTCAAAGGGAGACCGATGTCGGGGTCGCAACACAAACGGCCGCTCGGCTCCTCGGCCTCGACTATAGCCCTCTCATTCGTGAACGTTTCGACATTCTGATCGCCAAAGAGCGCTTCTTCTCCCGGCGTGTCCAGGCCCTCCTGGATGTTGTGGGTTCGCGAGAGTTCCGAACCCAGGTCGAAGCCCTCGGGGGATATGAAACCTCTGAATCCGGTCGGATCCTCGTGTCGGATCTCACCTTGCAAAAGGATGCCCCGTGACACGAACCCGGGCCCTGGCTTTTTCCGGACTCCTCATCGGCGTTCTACTACTCCTAGCCGTCGTGGAGGCGTCGGCGGCCGAAAAGCGACTCCGTCTCTCAACCACCACCAGCACGGAAAATTCTGGCCTCCTTGTTGCGCTGATTCCACCTTTTGAGGCTCGATTTGGGCTCCAAGTGGATGTGATTCCCGTGGGGACGGGCAAGGCCTTGAAGTTGGCCGAGGGGGGGGACGTGGATGTCACCTTAGTGCATGCTCCCGAACTCGAGGAACAGTTTATGAAGCAGGGTTTTGGGGTGAATCGCCGTTACGTCATGTATAACGACTTTGTCATCGTCGGCCCTCCGCATGATCCGGCCGGGATCAAGAACGCACCAGATGCCAAGAGCGCCTTCCAGAGGATTGCCCAGACCAAGAATCTGTTCATCTCGCGCGGCGACCGGTCCGGGACACACATCAAGGAGCTCAACCTTTGGGGAAAAACAGGTCTCAGCCCGTCACTCCCGTGGTACTTGGAGTCAGGGCGCGGAATGGGCGCGGTGCTTATCATCGCGGACCAGAAGCGGGCTTACACCCTTACCGACCGCGGAACCTTTCTGTCCTTTCGCCAGAAGCTCGACCTCGCGGTTCTCGTAGAGGGGGATCCTGCTCTGTTCAATCCCTATCACGTAATCGCAACAAACCCGGAAAGGCACCCGCACGTCAACTACCTCGGTGCCATGCTCCTCATCGGCTGGCTGACTTCTCCCGAGGGTCAGGAAGTTATCGCAATATTCGGCACGGAGGAATTCGGCCGACCGCTCTTTACTCCCGCGGCGATTCCGCATAGGTGAAACAGCCATGGATTATCTCTGGGAAGGTCTGGTGCAAGCGGGTATCCTCATTATCACCTTCAACCCCGAGGTCTACCAAATCACCTGGCTTACGCTGCAGATCTCCCTGGGGGCAACCCTCCTGGCTTCAGCGGCTGGGATACCTTTGGCGGTGCTGCTCACGGAGGGATCTTTCCCAGGCAAGGAGAGCGTGATCACCCTTGTGAACACCCTGATGGCTCTGCCCACCGTGGTGGTCGGCCTCTCGGTGTTTGCCTTCTTGTCCCGCCAAGGCCCGCTGGGGCGACTAGACTTGCTATTCACCCCGACCGCCATTGTTATCGGAGAGTTTATCCTCGCCACCCCCATTGTGGCGGCCCTGACCATCGCCGCCCTCAGAGGCGTGGATCCGAGAGTCCGAGAGACGGCACTCACATTGGGCGCATCCCGCTCAGGAGCCGCTCGCAGGGTCGTCCTAGAGGCCCGGTACGCGGTTGTAGCTGCGATCTTGGCAGGTTTCGCCCGCGTAGTTGCAGAAGTGGGATCCGCTCTCATTGTCGGAGGAAACATCCGCCGCTACTCGCGAACGTTGGCCACCGCGATTGCCCTGGAGACAGGCAAGGGAGAATTTGCCTTTGCCATCGCCCTCGGCTTGATTCTTATTCTGCTCTCCCTCATGACCAACATCAGCCTCCGAGTGCTGGTCCCGAAAGCTTAGGAGACACGGATGCCCTTCGTGCTTCAGGACGTGGACGTCAAGTTTGGGGACCGACACGTTCTAGCGATCGAGAGCCTCGCCATCAGGCCTGGTTCGATCACTGCCGTGATGGGTCCGAACGGGGCGGGCAAGACGACGCTCCTCAAGGTGCTCGCGGGACTGATAAACCCCGCGCACGGGAGTTTGGCCTACGGGGGTGCGCAGGTTACGCCCGAGAATGTCGCGCTGCTTCGTCATAAGGTCTGCCTCCTTCATCAGACCCCGCTGCTCTTTGATACGACAGTTTTCGAGAACGTCGCCTTCGGCCTCAAGGCGCGCCGTGTCCCCAAGGCGGACATCCTGCAAGCGGTGATGCAGGCTTTAACGGTCGTGGGCTGCCTTGATCTCATGAAGCGGAGGGCTCGAGAGCTCTCTGGCGGAGAGCTAAAGCGCGTGGCCATTGCCAGGGCGTTGGCCTTGAATCCGGAGGTTCTCCTCCTCGATGAACCCCTGGCTAATGTGGACCAGATGACCACCAAAGCCTTGGAAGAGGTATTCGGTGAAATCGAGAAAAGGGGGGGGACTTTGATCTTCAGCACGCACGACCCCCGCCTGGCCCACCGACTGGCCCACGAGATAGTAGTCCTGACAGACGGCCGCCTATCCCCATCCCCCTATGAAAACCTCTTTGCCGGCCGCCCGCTCACTGACAGGGAAACCTCATGGTTTGACACTGGCAGGATACGCATCGCCGTACCCCCGGGACTGTCCAACACCGGGCACATCTCTATCGGTTCCGATGAGATTCTGCTGTCACGACAGCCACTTCAGTCCAGCGCCCGCAATGTCTTTCAGGGACGCCTGACACGGATCGAGGAGCGCACGAAAGGGGTGCTCGACGTCGCGGTGGTGGCCGGGGAGTCATTCACTATCCGCCTGACCCACCAGTCTCTCCAGGAGCTTGGGCTCACCGTCGGTGACCCGGTCTACATCACCTTCAAAAGCACCTCCGTCAAGCCCCTCTAGCCGGATGTCTCGCGACCAGCACGCATCGGTTCCTTGACTCACTTCCAAAAGGGACTGATTTCGACGCATTTCGTTTCGAGTACGCCTATCGATCGACGGAAATCCTGAGGAGGGATTCACAAGACCGCGGCCTCGACGACCGCTATGAAGTTGATCATCGAATGCATCACAACGGCTGGATAAATTGACGCTGTTTTTAGCCGTGCGGTTCCCAGTAATAAGCCAATTGCCGAAGCCGTCGCCATCCCATAGGCGTCATACTGAAAATGGATGATGCCGAAAATGATGGAAGTCAAGATGACAGCGCCGATCGGCCCTGCCCAAGAACGTTGAAGTCCCTGGAATAAGAACCCACGGAAAAATACCTCTTCGAAGGCCGGAGCCGCTACAACGAGGGCAATCCACAGCAGCGGCAGAAATGAAGCCGTCTCATAGGCCCGAGCCACAAAGTCCGGAACGATCTCGCGTCCCATCAGCACAGTGAGAACGTCAGAGAAAGCTGCGAGCAAAAGCGCAAATCCCAGCCACTTGAGAAGAACCGCTCGTTCTATCCTTCTCAGGGCTAGATACTCTCGAACGGACCAGCCTCTTTTCATCCGTACGAACAATATTGTTAGGGCGATACAGACGGGCGAGGAGACGCATGTGGCAACAGCCAGGAAGAAACCGTTCGATCGGAGGTCCGAAACAATTGCTGCGACAGCCAGATCGGGGTTGCTGGACAGCGCGATCCCCGCGAACACGCCTAACACGAGAGCCTGAACGCCGAAGAAGGTCCCCCCGATGACGAGAGAAAAACCCGTGGTGGTCCAGAAGCCCCAAGGCGCTCCTTCCTTTTTGAGAGAATCTGAATCATCTTCGGGTTTCACCTTATCGCACCCTTTCCTACTCAATCTCATTCAAGGTAGTCTGCCTACTCTACGTGGCAAAGGTTGCAATACTCAAGCCTAAAGCGGGCGGCTCGCCGCTAGGCCTCTAGGGGCTCCAGGCCGGCCCAGGAGGGGCCTGAGATCCCGTGGCAAGCAGGGCCCCTCAAGTAAGGCGGGCAAGGATTTTTCTCCTTGACTTTCCAGGAAGGTTCGGCTAAGTTACTGTTTAATCTAGTTGCTATAGATTCCTTAGGGGATATGAGTCGGTTTGCATCTGTTTTCCCGCCGTTCCAGATTTCACCTACCCACGCGTGTTTCTCTACCCTCTGCCTCAAGCACTCGTTTTCACATTGGACTATTATTTCCAAAAGAAAGGGGGTGAAATATGAATGAAACGGAGGCGCACCTCTTTGCGCGGCTGAAGGAGGAAGATTCCGAATTCCGCCGCCTCGCCGAAAAACACCGCGACTTTGATCAGAAAATCATGGAGTTCGATCGGGTCTACTACCTGACCAGCGACCAGGAACGCAAGCGCAAAGAGCTGCAAAAGATGAAACTCAGCATCAAGGACGAAATGTACACCATCATGCGGCAACATATACAGGCCCAAAATGCAACCGTTATCCCATCTGGATCCTCTGGGCCGAGCCAGGATGGTGGATATCAGCGAAAAGGCTGATACCGACCGTGAGGCGATAGCCCGAGGCGCCATCCATCTGAAATCCCAAACCCTCCGGATGATTCTCGAGAAATCGATTCCCAAAGGAGATGTCTTGTCCGTAGCCCGCGTCGCCGGGATCATGGCTGCGAAAGGAGTCGATCGTCTCATCCCGCTTTGCCATCCCCTTCTCATCACGTCGGCAGAGGTCACCTTTAGCCCCCACGCGAAGCGCGGGATGATCGAGATTGAGTCCCGGGTGAAGGTGAATGGCAAGACCGGGGCCGAAATGGAGGCGCTCACCGCAGTCTCCGTCGCCGCCTTGACCATCTACGATATGTGCAAGGCGGTGGACAAAGGGATGACCATCGAGAACATTCGACTCGTCTCCAAGCGTGGAGGAAGGAGCGGCCAATACCGCCGCGCCGGCGAAAAGGCCTGACATCTTCTCACCGAGAAGCCCCATCCCCAAAGGCACCACGAGATGACCAGCTCGACTCAGGCGGTTTTTTTCTACACCCCAAAGTACGGGGAGTTTGATTACGGCCCAACCCACCCTATGAAGATTGGCCGCCTGAAGCTTACCCACGCCCTGGCCGACGCTTACGGCCTCTTTGAGCCTCCCCATGTCCGCCTGGCAGACGTGACGGCGGCCACTGAAGAAGACCTCCTCCGCTTCCATACAAAAGAGTATCTGGAGGCTCTACGGGTGGCGGATGAAGGGCTACCCCAACCCCACCTCTGGCGCTTCGGCCTCGGCACGTCAGATAACCCCATATTCCGGGGTCTATACACGTGGTCAGCACTTTCGGCCGGGGCCTCCGTGCACGCAGCCCGGCTCTTGGCCTCCGGGGAGACCGCGTGCGCGTTCAATATCGCCGGAGGTCTCCACCACGCGGCATCCAACCGCGCCTCCGGCTTTTGTTACATCGACGATGCCGCCGTGGCGATCAGCTATCTGGCCAGCCGCGGACTGCGAGTGGCCTACGTCGACATTGACGCCCACCATGGAGACGGGGTTCAAAACGCCTTCTATGATACGGATCAGGTTCTTACTGTCTCTATCCATGAAACGGGCCTCACCCTCTTCCCCGGCACCGGATTCCCGGAGGAAATCGGGACCGGAAAAGGGGAGGGATATTCGGTCAACGTCCCCCTCGCCCCAGAGACCGACGACGAGATCTTTATCTGGGCCTTCGAGGAGACGGTTCCTTCCGTCCTTGAGGCTTTTCGTCCCGATATTGTCGTCACCCAGTTGGGGATCGACGCCCATCGGGCCGATCCCCTGTCCAACCTCCGCTTGACGATGGGGGGGTTCCTCCGAGCAGCCACGTTGCTGAAGCAGATTGCTCCCCGGTGGCTTGCCCTGGGGGGCGGCGGGTACTCTCTCGCCAATGTCCCCCGAGCCTGGACCGCGGTCTGGGCTCTCATGACCGGGATCGAGATCCCACCAGAACTCCCAGCCGCTTTCCTTCCCGGATTTCGGAGCCACGGGTGCACAGAAACCTCCCTCACCGATCCGCCGTACCGCACTGAAGGGACGCGGAAAGAGGAAGCATGGCAGTACGCCCAAGCCCAGGTCAAGCGGGTACACGAACTCATCTTCCCCCGCGTCGGGGTGCCACGTTAACGAGAACAAGGAGGTGACCATGGGACCATGAAGATGCATTGCCGCTTACGACTCCCAGGGGCACGATCGTAAATCGAGGAGGGAATCATGGCCTTTCAGGATAAGATCTTGACATGCATAGATTGTGAGAAGCAGTTTGCCTTCACCGCGGGGGAACAGGAGTTTTTCGCCCAGAAGGGGTTCACCAACGAGCCCAAACGATGCAAGAGTTGTAAATCGATGAGGAGAGGGAGTGGGCTAGCCGCAGGACAGAGGGAGGTTTTCGAGACGGTCTGCTCCCAGTGCGGTCAACGGACCACCGTTCCGTTCAGACCCATGCCCGATCGGCCGGTCTATTGCCGTCCCTGTTACCAGGTCCGGCGCGCAGGAGCGGTGCGGGAATTGACGTAGTCGGCAGAGGCAACCCTAAACAAAAGCCACCCGAAGGTGGCTTTTGTTTTTCCAGTTCCCGCGGGAATTTGCGTTGCAAGGGGCCGAAAAATATGGTAATGGAAAGGCTGATCAATTTTCCTGCAAAGAGGCCGTATATGGCTACCCCTGAGCAGCAACCGGGTCTGCTCCTTCGACAGATTCCCTCGGTCGACGAAGTCCTCCACGAGCCCGTTGTCCAGCGGATCCTTGAAGCGCATCCCCGATGGCTAGTCGTCGAAGCGGTCCGTGAGACCCTGGAGGAATGCCGGCAGAAGCTCCTGGCCCTCCTACGTCAGGGGGTAGAGACCACCCCGCCAGATCTCTCAACCCTGCTCAGCGAAATATCCCTCAGGGTCCTGCACCGAGCCCGGCCAAGCTTACGCCGCGTGATCAATGCGACCGGGGTGATCCTGCATACCAACCTGGGCCGGGCCCCACTTTCTCCCGAGGCCCAGGCCCGAGTGCAAGAGGTTGCGCAGCATTACTCGACCCTAGAATTCGATCTCGGGCAGGGGACCAGGGGCTCGCGCCAGCTCCACGTGGAGGGGCTCTTCACCCGCCTCACCGGTACCGAAGCGGCCCTGACGGTCAACAACAACGCCGCTGCGGTCCTCTTGAGCATTAACACAATCGCCGAAGGTCGAGAGGTCATCGTCTCTCGGGGGGAGTTGATCGAGATCGGGGGTTCCTTTCGGGTCCCGGACGTGATGCGAAAAGCCGGCGGAACCCTCCGAGAGGTGGGGACCACCAACCGGACCCACCCCAAAGACTACGAAGAGGCCATTGGGGAAAGGACCGCCCTCCTCTTGAAGGTCCACCCCAGCAACTTTCACATCATCGGCTTCACCAGTGAGGTCTCCCTCTTGGAACTCGTGACGTTAGGTCGGCAGCGAGGTGTTCCGGTAATGATGGACATGGGGAGCGGTGCCCTCACTGATCTGACCCCGTTCGGTCTCACCGGGGAGCCAACCGTCCAAGAAGCTGTGAAGACGGGTGTGGACCTGATCACCTTCAGCGGGGACAAACTCCTCGGAGGACCCCAGGCAGGAATATGTGTGGGGAGAAAGACCCTGATCGAGCGCCTCCGGAAGAACCCGCTGGCCCGTGCCGTCCGCATTGATAAGCTCTCGCTCGCAGCCCTCGAGGCCACCCTCCGGGCGTATCTCGAAGGGGAGAAAGGGCTCGCCACCATTCCCACTCTTGCGATGATCACGTGCCCCCTCGAACAGATTCGCCAGCGGGCGGAGCGGGTGCGTGATGGCTTGCAAGCGCAGGCACATCCATCAGTCCGGGTGACGATGGAGGAGCAACGGTCGGAAGTTGGAGGGGGTGCGCTTCCCACCGCGAGCCTCCCGACTTACTGTGTTGCGCTTCAATCGACCCAGCACCCCCCGCACCGACTCGAAGCCGCCCTGCGGCGTACAGATCCGGCCGTGGTGGGGCGGATCAAGGAAGAGAAGGTCCTCCTCGATCTTCGGACCGTCCAGGATGAGGAGGTGAGGCTTTTAATCGGGACCGTCGGCCCGATCCTTGCAAACACGGTGGAGCTATGAGCGACTCCAATCCGACGCCCTCTACAGTATCCCGCGAAGAGGCCATCAGCCTCGCCCAATCGGAAAAGAGCGAGTCCAGGGTCCTCGAGAATCTGCCGGCTCAGTTTCCCGAAGACGAGGAGGTTTGGAAGCCCCTCCTGGCCAATCCCCAAACTCCCCTGGGCGCCATGATCTTCATGGCGGAGCGGGCGTCGTCTTCCCTGGCGGCCGAGCTTGCGGACGACCGAGTCTTTCTCCTCCATAATCCCGTCGTGGGCCATGCTCTCCTCAAGAATCCCGCCCTCAGCGAGACGGATCGGCGGAAAGTGAACGCGACCTTACACGAAAGCACAAAGGACGAGCGGGAGCGAAAGAAATCTCTCTTCCAGATGATCAAAGAGATGAGCGTCGGGCAGAAGTTGGCGCTGGCCAAGAAGGGGAATAAGGAAGCCCGCATGATCCTCATCAAGGACCAAAACGAGATGATTGGCTTGGAGGTGGTGAACAGTCCACGGACGACCGATGACGAGATCCTCATGATCGCTCAAATGCGGGATGTTTCCGATCAGGTCCTCCGGGCAATTGCCAACATGAGACGCGTCCGGGCGAACAAGCTCGCGATCTTGAGTCTCCTCCATAACCCCAAAACCCCGGTCGGCGTGTCGCTCGGGCTGGGCATTTCGAGTCTCACCGATCGAGACCTCCAGGGGATCACGAGAGATCGCAACATCCCTGCCGCGGTGTCCCGGGCAGCCAAACAGGTCATGGAAAGTCGATCGAAGGGCCCGAAGACAAAGGCGCACTAAGGATGCGCGGGCTGTTTTTCACCTTCGAAGGTGTGGAAGGGTCCGGAAAGACCACCCAGCTCCGACGGCTGTCTGCCACGTTGCGGCAAGCCGGACAGCGGGTTGCGGAGACCCGAGAGCCCGGAGGAACATCCCTCGGCGACGCAATCCGGTCGATTCTGCTCGCGACGCGCAATCTGGAGATGGTGGCCGAAACCGAACTCTTTCTCTATCTCGCCTCTCGCGCGCAGCTCTGCCGGGAGTGGATCGTCCCAGCCCTGAACGCGGAGACTATCGTCGTCTGCGATCGATTCGCCGATGCCACGGTCGCCTATCAAGGATACGGTCGAGGATTGGACCTGAAGCTCATCAGGACGATAAATCGAGTGGCCACGGGCGGCCTCACGCCGGATCTGACCATTCTGCTCGACCTCGACCCACGCGAGGGACTCCGCCGGGTAAGGGAACGAGGCCAGGTCCCACTTCCCGAGTCCTTGCTGGATCGCCTGGAGGCAGAGGCCTTGGAGTTTCACGACCGGGTTCGGAAGGGGTATCTCCAGCTCGCCCGAGAAGAACCACACCGATTCCAGATCATCGATGCGACACAGTCGGAGGAGGCGATCGCCGCCGAGATCTGGGCGCGGGTGGAGCCGTTAATCGGCAGCTGGACGGTTCAGGGAGGAAGGCGATAATGGGTTTCGCCGACATCCTCGGCCAGGGGTGGGCGATTTCACTCTTGCGGCGGGCGATTCAGACCGGTCGCATTCCGCATGCCCTCATGTTCACCGGTCCGAAAGGCGTCGGTCGATTCCTGACGGCGACCACAGTCGCCAAGGCCCTGAACTGCCTTGGAGACGTACAGGGGGATTGCTGCGACCGATGCCTTTCATGCACCAAGATCGCCAAAGGAGTCCACCCGGACGTGCATCTGCTAGCCCCCGAAGGGAGTAGCTTGAAAATCGATCAGGTCCGCGGCCTTAACCAGGAGGCAACCCTCAGACCCTACGAGGGCCTCCGAAACGTATTCATCCTCGATCAAGCTGAAACCATGACAGAGCAAGCCCAGAATGCCCTGCTGAAGACCCTAGAGGAACCCCCAGGAAGAGCGGTACTCGTCCTCATCGCTCCTGAGGTCTCGGCGCTTCTTCCCACACTCGCTTCCCGCTGCAGCCAGATCCGCTTTGGTCCACTGCCCGAGAATGTTATTGCCGCCCGGCTTCAGGAGGAAGGGTGTGATGACGCGGAGTCCCACTTTCTGGCCAGCCTGGCTAGCGGGAGCCTCGGTCGCGCGCAAGAGCTTCGAACGAGCCCCCTCCAGGAGATCCGGGGGCTGGTGGAACAGGCCGTCGCCCTCCCGGCCGGCAGGATCCTCCCCGTGCTCGATCTGGCAGAGCGGGTCGTCCGCCAGAAGGAGACCCTCTCTCTCTTCCTGGAGGCGCTCCTCGCCTGGTGTCGGGATCTCACGGTTTCCAAGGTGACACATCGAGAGACGCTCCTGGTCTATCGAAATAGCGGAGCGGCCCTGCGACGCCAAAGCGAACGGCTCGCACTCGCCCAGCTCTTGGCGATGTATCACACGGTGAAGCAAACCCTGGATGGACTCGGCCGATACGCGAACCCTCGGCTCAGCCTCGAAGTGATGTTTCTCAAACTCCGGGACCTTCAGGCAGCCTGAACACTTTTGCCATGGTAGTCAAAGTCTATATCGACGAGCGCGAGCGAGAGCAGTTTTACAAAGCAGACGAACTGTCCCTGGACCTAGGGGCCGAAGTGGTGGTGGAGTACGCCGAGCGGCTCCGCGTGGGCAAGGTGGTGGGGAAAGTACCCTACTTCCCTCTCCACAAGCTCAAACAGCCCCTGAAGCCGGTGATGCGCCTGGCGACCCCGGAAGACCTGGAGCGGTTCCGACGAATGACCGCACGAGAGGGAGAGGCACGCCAGCTCGGTGTGCGCCTCGCGGCAGGACGGCAGTGCCCCATGAAGATCGTGCACGTCCGCTCGAGCAGCGACGGAAACAAACTCACGGTCTTCTTCACGGCTGAGGAGCGAGTGGACTTCCGGGACCTGGTCCGGGATCTGTCCCATCGCCTCCGGGCCAAGATCGAGATGAAGCAGATCGGGGTGCGGGATGAGGCGGCCATCACCGGGGCCGGACTCGGATCATGCGGGCGGACGTTGTGCTGCAAGAGCTGGCTCCCGAGCTTCCATCCCGTGACCATGAAGATGGCCAAGGAGCAAAAGCTCTCTCTGAACTCCACCAAGATCACCGGGGTTTGCGGTCGTCTGAAGTGCTGTCTGGCGTATGAGTATCCCATCTACAGCGAACTGGTACGGCATCTGCCCAAGGTGGGCCAGCCGGTAGATACTCCTCAGGGACCAGGCACCGTGCAAGCGCAAGACATCCTGGCCGAGGCGGTAACGGTCCAACTCGACGCGGGGGTGTCGCTCCGCGTCACCTTGGAAGAGATCATGCAGATTGCAACCGCCAGATACCATGAGCGGGGGGGCGGCCACCAGTGCAACAAATGTGGCAACGGCGGTTGTGGCGGGGATGGATGCGGCAACGGCCGTTGTCGGGCCAACGCAACGACCCATGGGGAGAGCGGGGAGATGTCAGGGTTCGGGGAGCAATGAGTGAACGGACCTTCTACGTCACCACCCCAATCTATTACGTAAACGACGTTCCCCACCTCGGCCACGCCTACACCACCATCCTGGCAGATACCCTGGCCCGTTTCAAGCGATTCACCGGTCATCGTGTCTTCTTTCTCACCGGCACTGATGAGCACGGGAACAAGATTGCTCAGGCGGCGGCCAAGGCCGGCGAGGCCCCGAAAGCATACGCTGACCGGATCAGCGCCGTTTTCCGCGACACCTGGCAAGCCCTCAACATCACGCACAACGCCTTCATCCGAACCACCGACCCGCCCCACCGGCGCCTCGTTCAGTATCTCCTGCAACGGATCTACGACCGAGGGGATATCTACCTCGGCGAATACGGCGGGAAGTATTGCTTTGGCTGTGAGCGCTTTTATACCGAACGAGAGCTGGAGGATGGCAAGTGCCCCGATCATCAGGTCGAGCCCACCTTCATTAAGGAGCAGAACTACTTTTTCCGCATGAGTAAATACCAGGGACGGCTGGTCAAGCACCTGGAGGAAAAACCTGACTTCATCCGCCCCGAGCGGTACCGAAACGAGGTGCTGGCCTTTCTCCGGGACCCGTTAGAAGACCTCTGCATTTCGCGGCCGGTCAGCCGACTCTCCTGGGGGATTCCGCTCCCCTTCGATGCGAACTACGTCACCTACGTCTGGTTCGATGCCCTGATCAACTACCTGAGCGGCCTGGGCTATCCTGACAGTGAAGACTCGAGCACCTTCTGGCCCGCGGCGAATCACCTGATCGCCAAGGACATCGTAAAACCCCACGGGATTTACTGGCCCACCATGCTCTGGGCTGCCGAGATCCCCCTCTACCGCCATCTGCACGTGCACGGATACTGGAAGGTGGAATGGGGAAAGATGTCCAAGAGTCTGGGAAATGTGATTCGCCCCCTGGACCTGACACAAAAATACGGCCGAGACACCCTGCGCTATTTCCTCCTCAGGGAGATGGTCTTTGGGCTCGATGCGAGCTTCAGTGAAGAAGCCCTAATCAGCCGATTGAATTCTGGTCTGGCCAACGACCTGGGCAACTTGGTCAGCCGGGTCCTGACGATGATCGAAAAGTACCTGGGGGGCAGGATCCCCCAGCGTTCGAACCCTGATAGCCCGGACGATCAAGGACTTGTGCATATCGCCGAAGCGATTCGTGCGTCCCTCTCGAGAGCCGTGGATGACCTGGCATTCAACCGTGCCCTCGAATCCCTCTGGGAACTAGTCAGCGCGGCGAACAAATATATCGATACTAGCAAGCCCTGGGAGCTCAGCAAAAAGGATACCCAAGCTCTCGAGCGGGTTCTCTACCATGCCTGGGAGATCCTGCGGATCCTGGGTCTCTTGCTTTCCCCCTTCCTTCCCGACACCGGCCAGGCCATCACCGAACAATTAGGTATTGACGCACATGTTGAGCAGTCCCGGATCGAGCAAGCCGCGTGGGGAGAGGGTCCTACCTCCGGAAAGATCCGGAAGGGACCGCCTCTCTTTCCTCGCATCGAAGGAGGTTTTGCGGCCATCCGTGGCCAGGAGGAGGACCAGCCTGCCATGTCCGAGATCAGCCTCGCGGAGTTTCAGCGACTTGACCTGAGGGTGGGTGAGATCTTGATTGTCGAGCCGATCGCGGGTTCGAAAAATCTCCTCAAGCTCACCGTCCGCGTCGGTACCGAAGACCGAACCCTGGTTGCGGGACTACAGGGGCAGTACAATGCAGACGCGCTGATTGGCAAAAAGGTGGCTGTCGTGGCCAACCTCGCACCGGCGAAGCTCATGGGGGTTGAATCGCGGGGGATGGTCCTAGCCGCCGAAGATGCCGAGGGGCGCATCGTGCTGCTTAGCCCGGACAGGGATATCCCCCCCGGCTCCAAGATCCGCTGAAACTCGTTTTCCTATTACTATTGGTCAAGGAACAACCTGACCTATGAACGGGCACTATGCCCCGTATGGCAGGATGGTCAAACAAACCCCACCCCTCACGTCGACCACACATCTGAGCGGCAACCCCATAGGTCCTGACACGCCGCCTCCTGTTTTCTTTTTTGGGGAAGATGTGGAAGGAAGCAGGCTCGCATGTGAGGAGAGAGCGACCGCGCCCACGATCCTTGCAAAAACCCAAAATGTCGCTGCCGTTTAAGGCGTAAGAAGGGGCAATTTCGTGGGGAAACACAAGACTGTTCGAATGTTAGCGCTTGTCCAGGCTCAGGCAGCGGTGCGATCGGGGTTGGCGGGTTTTTGGTGGCAGCAAGGGCAGGCCTCGAAGACGCACAACTCACCACTCCATATGGACTCAATCCATTGGATCGGCTGGACCCATATTTTACACGAAGTGCAGTAAAACATCTTCGCGACCTCGCTTTCACCTTACAAACTAGCAACGAACGTGCCAACTGGCGAGGTCCCCTGTGCTAGTCCTATTTTGCAACGGTTAGAGATACACACCCCGCTTGTCCGTGCCCAAATTCTGACCGCCCGGGAAATACCTGCCCCATTCCTGCCTCACCCATAAACACCCTCGTGCATCTAGTCGCAGTCGCCGTCAAGCTCACATGGGGCTCATCTGCATCTGTCAACTTGCGAAACAAATCTCGCGCATGCTACCTTAACGACTGCCCAAGCGTAGCACACGTGGACGACGTGTTGCCTTTTGGCGGAAAACTTCCGTGGCAGGCCATGACTATCGAGGGGAAGCGTGAACCGATCCTCGCATGCCGCGAGGTCTCCGGCGGGTATACGCTGGATGCGCACCGCGAGGTCCTGAAAGCGGTCTCCTTTCAGGTGCAGGCGGGGGAATGTCTCAGCATCACCGGACCCTCCGGCTCCGGCAAATCTGCCCTCCTCCGCCTACTCAACCGTTTTGATGATCCCGTTCAAGGCGAGATCCTCTTCCGCGAAAGGCCCTTGCAATACTACGATCCGTTAGAGCTCAGGAGACGGATTGCCCTGGTCCTTCAGCATCCGGTAATGTTCCATGGAACGATCCGAGAGAATCTCCTCCGGCGCCCGAACGGAAGGCAGCTTTCGGAGTCCACGCTTGTTCAGGCCTTGGCAGACGTAGGCCTGAATCGATCATTTCTCCATCGCAACGCGATGGAACTCTCCGGCGGGGAGAAGCAGCGGCTCTCCATTGCACGATCCCTCCTGGGGGAACCAGAGATCCTCCTGTTGGACGAGCCCACCTCGGCCCTCGATGCGCGCAGCCTCCACCTCGTGGTTGACACGATCACCCAGCTCAACCGCGTCAAAGGGCTAACGCTGCTTGTCGCCACCCACCAAGCGGAACTGATTCTCCGCCTGGGCGGCCGGGTCCTGTTTCTTGAAGGGGGCCGGATCGTCCGTGAAGAAGGGGCGGAACAGGCGGCCAGGCTTCTGGAGGAGCATGGATGAAGCCGATCATCGATGTGGGAATCATCCATCTCTTCCTTGCCCTGATCCTGGTCCTGCTGGTGCTTGCCATCTCCTACCGGGAACGTCTTGGCCTCGAGCGCGATCTCATCATCGCGACCGCCCGGACCTTCCTCCAGCTCTTTCTCGTGGGCTACTTCCTCATCTATCTCTTCGCCTCGGATCGGTGGGAACTCGTCCTCCTGACCCTCATCGTGATGCTCTCTGCCGCGTCCTGGATCGCCGTCGGCAGATTAGAACATCCGTTGCCGGGCGCTCGCTGGATCGCGGTGGCGTCGCTGGTCGTCGGCAGCGCCATCACGCTCGGCTTCGTGACCCAAGTGGTGATTCAGGTCGAGCCGTGGTACGACCCCCGTTATCTCATCCCCATCGGCGGCATGATTCTCGGCAACGCCATGACCGGCGCGGCGTTGGCAGGGGAACGATTTCAAGGCGAGCTGCGAAGCCGGGTAGAGGAGGTGGAGACGCTCCTCGCCCTCGGATTCTCCGGAATGGAGGCAACCCGCGATCTCTACCGTTCAGCCCTCCGCGCGGCCATGATCCCGACGATCAACGCCATGTTGGCGGTCGGGATCGTCCAACTTCCCGGGATGATGACCGGGCAAATCCTCTCCGGCACCTCCCCCCTCATCGCAGTAAAGTATCAGGTCGTCGTCATGCTCATGATCACGTGCGCCGTAGCCTTGAGTTCCTTCCTCTTTCTCCACCTCGCGGTCAAGCGGTACTTCACTCCAGCCCATCAGCTCCGCCGCCAATTGATCCTTTAGGAAAGCCACAACACCTACAATCCTTTTACTTATGTATAGTTAGATTTCTCATTTGTTATTCCTATTGTCATAGTTGATATTATTGATTTGACCTATACAATCATCGGATCTATTTTCCTCATAAGGGCAGCGCGGCGTTCAGCGACAGGAGGATCGACTGACATGGACAGGCCACAGCAACTCCGGGATGGCGTTCGGCGGGCCTATTCTGCGGCTGCGGTAAGACCGCAGGATGAACATCCGTTTCCAATGGGGCGGCGTTTCGCGGAAAGCGTAGGCTACCCGCAGGATCTACTTACCCGTTTGCCATCCGCTTCTGTTGATGCTTTTTCCGGGGTGTCGAGTGTGGCCGTCTTTGCGGATATCCCGGTGGGTGCCACTGTCCTCGACCTGGGGTGCGGGGCAGGGCTCGATTCTTTGATTGCTGCGCGGCGGACAGGTCCGCAGGGAAAGACCATCGGTGTTGACTTCAGTGATGCCATGCTCGCGCGTGCCCGCCAAGCGGCAGCACAAGTTGGGATCGACAACGTGGAATACAACCAAGCCGATGCAGAGAAGCTACCCATTGAAGGTGGCTCGATTGATATTGCCTTGGTGAATGGCATCTTTAACCTGAATCCGGCGAGGTGTGAAATTTTCCACGAACTTGCACGAGTCGTGCGACAGGGTGGAGCTGTCTACACGGCCGAACTCATATTGCGTGAACCGCTTCCTCCAGAGATTCGGGACAGCGAGGCGAACTGGTTTGCCTGAATTGCGGGAGCCAAGGAAGGCGGTGCCTTCCTTGAAGAGTTTCGAGAGGTTGGATTTTCCGAAGCTATTATTCTGAGAACGACGCAGAATGCCCGGACGAAGAATCCGCGCGTGCTCGCCGCGGAGGTGTACGCTCGACGATAAGAGGTCCTACCCCCCTGTTGTCTTCCGGTGTTGATCTCGATTCCTAACTCCGCTAACATGGCTCATCTTCCATGGGGTCCTGATGAGTTACCGGTGCGTCATCTTCGATCTCTTCGAGACACTGGCGGACTTTAACCGGGATCACCTTCCCCTCATTCACATCAACGGAGAACCAATCCACTCGACCACCGCCGTGGTCTACCCCCTCTTCGTAGAACGGTACAGCCAAGTCTCTCTGAAGACCTTTTACTATGCCTTCCGGGAGAGCTTTGACGAGGCGGCCCGGCTTCGGGAACGGGAGGAGCGCGAGGTCTCAGCCTATGAGCGGTTCCACCTGTTCTTTCAGAAGCTTGAGATTCCGGTCACTCCGGACGTTGAGCCCTTCTTGGCCGCCCTCTTGGAAAAACATATGGCTTGTCTGGCCGAGGTGATCTACACTCCGCCAGAGCACTGCGAGCTGCTCGAGTGGCTGCGGCCCAAGTATCAACTTGGCCTCATCTCCAATTTCGATCACGGTCCGACTGCCCGCGCGATCTTGGCCCGTGCGGGGATCAACTCCCTCTTTGATCTGATCCTCATCTCCGACGAGGTAGGCTACCGGAAACCCCACCCGGCTATTTTTGAGGCCGCATGCCAGGCCCTCCGGATCACCCCGGTGGAGGCGATCTTCATCGGGGATAGCCCCACCGTCGATATTGCAGGAGCAAAAGGGGTCGGCATGGCAGCCATCTGGCTGAATCGCACGGGAGAATGCCTCGACGAGTCCATCCCGCGCCCGGAATACACCGTGAGACGTTTGGAAGAGATCAAGGAGATCTTGAGGTAAGGGGGACGCCCGGGGGCAAAAGCTACCGACCGTTCCTTCCGGCGAGGCCGGCCTTCCTTAACGGTCGCACTCGAGACGGAAATCTATCGGCGCTGCTCCATCGGGACGTAGTCGCGCTGTTCAGAACCGACATATAGCTGTCGGGGGCGGGCGATTTTTTGTTCGGGATCGAGGAGCATCTCCTGCCACTGGGCGATCCAGCCAGGGGTCCGGCCGATGGCGAAGAGGACCGGGTAAATCTCGACCGGAAAGCCCATCGCCTCGTAAACCATCCCCGTATAGTAGTCCACATTCGGGTACAGCCGCCGCTTCACGAAAAACTCATCCTCCAAGGCAATCCGTTCCAACTCGATGGCAATATCGAGAAGGGGATTCGTCCCGGTCACCTCGAAGATCTCATACGCCAGCTTCTTGATGGCCTTGGCCCGGGGGTCGTAACTCTTGTAGATCCGATGGCCAAAACCCATGAGCAGCGCCTCGCGCGTCTTGACTTTCTTGATGAACTCAGGAACCTTCTCCTTGGCGCCAATCTCCCGCAGCATCCGGAGGACCGCTTCATTGGCCCCCCCGTGCAGCGGCCCGTACAGCGCTGCACAGGCCGCCGCCACCGCAGAGTAGGGATCCACGTGGGAGCTGCCCACACTGCGCATGGCATTGGCGCTACAATTCTGCTCGTGATCCGCGTGAAGAATGAAGAGGACGTCCAGACCTTTCTCCATAACGCGATTGGGCGTGTATTTCGATTCAGTCATCCTAAAGAGCATGTTGAGGAAGTTGCCGCTGTACGAGAGGTCGTTATCCGGATAGGCAAAGGGCAGCCCCAGGCTGTGCCGGTACGCGAAGGCCGCTAGGGTGGGCATCTTGGCGATCAGGCGGTAAATCTGTTTCTGCCGATTGGCTGTGTCCAAGATACCCTTGGCGTCGGGGTAAAAGGTGGACAGGGCCGCCACCGTCCCGACCAGGATCCCCATCGGATGGGCGTCGTAGTGAAACCCATCTATAAACTTCTTGATGTTCTCGTGGATCATGGTGTGGTGGGTAATATTGTAGACCCACTCCTCCAGCTGCTTGCCGGTGGGTAGCTCACCATGGAGGACTAAATAGGTGGTCTCGAGGAACGTACTCCGTTCGGCCAGCTGCTCGATCGGGTAGCCACGATACCGCAGGATCCCCTTCTCCCCATCGATAAAGGTGATCGCGCTCTTGCACGAGGCCGTATTCATGAAGGCGGGATCGTAGCTCAGGAGCCCAACGTCGTCCTCGGACACCCTGATCTGTCGGAGATCGGTTGCCCGAATGGCCCCCTGGTCTATCTGGATCTCGTAGGTCTTGCCGGTGCGGTTATCCGTGACGGTCAACGTCTCCTTTGCCATCTCGCCGCTCCTTTTCGCCCGATTCTTCCACGCCCTTCGTTCGGGGATTGCAGGTCCATGCCTTCTAACTTGTATGGCAAACGCCGGCGTGACGCAACTAGATAAATTCCTACCCGGACCGGGAGGTGAACGGTCCTGCCGAACCGTCCGGCCAAGGTGTTCAGCGAATCACCCAGGTCCCAAGAGGCTGACGAGGCGCCCCCGGTTAAAGCCGACGATCGCCTCATTCTTCACCGCCCTCGTTTCTAGCAAAGTGCATTCCAGCTAGTCTATCCTGTCCTGCAGAAGTTGCCAACCCCCCGTTGGGCTGGTCCCCAAAGATGGGCCGATGGTCATCTGAAGGCGTACCGATCGGGCAATAATGTGGTATGATGCTGGGCATCCACTTCTGGAGGTGAGGAGGATCATGATGACGCATAAGGTCTACGGGGTCAATTTCCTGGTTCAGGTTCTCTCCGAGCCACCGGCAGGAATGACGATCCACTGCCCACGCGGTTCTCCCATCCGGTACGGCCGCGTGGTCGCCGCGGGGGATGGCTTCGACGCCGGGGCTAACGCCTTCCGAGAGATGCCTCAAGTTGGGGCCCTGGTTGCCTTCGAGGAGACCCCCGAGGGGGTCGAGGGGCATTATTTCTACGTACGACAGGAAGAGTACCGGGTCCTCCATTTAGATACCGTGATCATTGCCTACCCGCAGGAGTAGCGCCTCCCCGCTTTCCTTGTGGTGTTGAATAATCCGAAAAAGGGCTTCACGCCACCCTTCACTCCCCTATCCCGAGAAGATCAGGGGGAGGGGTAGGCAGGAGGCGTCCTGATCCCGTCAGGAGGGGGAACAGCACGACCCGGCGGTGTATCCGACGGGAGAGGAGTCATGGGTAAAGACCTCAGCGGGCAGGTGGTCATCGTGACCGGAGCGAGCAGCGGGATTGGGCGGGAGACGGCGCTGCTCTTCGCCCGTGAGCAGGCCCGAGTGGCTCTGGCCGCCCGTCGGGAACAACAGCTTCAGGCCCTGGAGAAAGAGATCCAAGAGCTCGGCACCGAGGTGCTCAGCCTCATCTGCCCGGTGGGGACCGCCACGGAGTTTTTCGATGCTGCCAAAAACACTCTGGGACGAAAACTAGCTCCCAAACCACCGGTCCAGCCTTCCGCCACTGTGGCAAAAGCCATCATCCGCTGTGCCAAATCCCCCCGCCCGGAGGTGATCGTCTTTCCCCCGGCCAGGCTCATGGTGGTCCTGAATGCCCTCTCCCCCCGACTGGGCGATTTTGTGATACGAAATATGGTCTCCCGGAAAGCGTAGGGGAGCGGGTATCTCATTTCGTGTTGTGTGTGTGGTTATTCGGGGGTAGGCCGATTGGCCGTCCGGGCATATTCCCGATACAGGAAGTCGGTCTGGAGTGGAGTAAGATTGAACTGCTGACTCGCCCGGTCAATGAGCAGGTTGACATTCGCCTCCGGATGATCCTGAAGCTCGCCATTGATCCACTCCATCGCATCTTTGATCCCCTGTTCCACCGCGCTCGCCTCCGGCGAGGTTGACCGCAAACCGATGACCGACGACCGTGGGGGAGTGGTTCATGGATTATGGTTCGTGGTTCATGGCTTAAGCACGGTAAGAGGGTATTTTCCCTGAACCATGAACTCTGAACCGTGAACGAGATAATCATCGTCGGTCATCGGTGTTCGGTCGTCGGTTCGTCTAGTGCCCTTCGCCCAACCCCACAATAATGTAGGTCCGACTCCGATCGTCCCGTTTCAGTTCCACAATCTTGTGCTTCGAGGCGTCCTCGAGGAGCTTCGAGAAGGTGCTGTAGCTGTAGTAGGATTCTGTGAAGTCGGGACGCTTGCGCATCATGGTCTGCTTGACCATTGAGGCCCAGAGGATGTCCTTATTCTCCCGCAACAACGCCAGGATGGAATCGACCAAAAGTTCAAAGACCTCGGCTTTCTTTTCGGGCAGCTTCTCCATCCGGGGCTTCTTGATCCCCCGGACCAAATCATCGTAATAGATGAACTCGTCGCAATTGGCGATCAGAAGTTCCGAGGAGGAGTTCTTGACGCCTAACCCAATGACAAACTTATTGTTTTCCCTGAGCTTGGAGACCAGTGGGGAAAAGTCGCTGTCCCCCGACGCGATGACAAAGGTGTCGATGTGCTCCTTGGAGAACGAAAGGTCCATGGCGTCCACCACCATGCGGATGTCGGCAGAGTTCTTCCCACTGTACGCACGGCGAGGAATTTCAATGAGTTCGATGGCGGCTTGGTGGAAAGGCCTCTTATACTCCGAATACTTCTCCCAGTCGGCGTAGGCTCGCTTCACCATGATCTTCCCCTTCTCGACGAGCCGTTCCAAGACGAGGCCAATCTCGAACGATTTATACTTGGCCTCCCGGGCGCCCAGGGCGATGTTTTCAAAATCAATATAGACGGCCAGCTTACGTTCGTCGTTCATCTTTCACTCCCATTCCGTGATGGAAAAGAAAAACCCCGTCGGCTCCTCACCGCGCGGGGCCTCAGTCTTTTTCAGATTTGAGCGGTTCCCATTTCGCTTACAGCATACCACGAAATCAGGGGTGGGTCAACGCGCCCGGCATCCTGTCCGAGCCTACCAAACGGCCAGAACCCTGGCGGGTCCTCCGGATGCCCCCTTCACTCGTGGGAGGCCGACGAAGAGGGTCGCACCCTTGGGAGGGAGCTTTCCCAGATTCGCCAGGTTCTCGATCCCCCACCTGTTAGCCGGCAGGACCGCAAAGTGCGCTCCAAAGTCTGTCGAGGGGCCATAGTCCAAACTAAGAGTGTCCACGCCGATCCCGCCGACCGCCCGTTCATTCACCAAAAATTCCGCCGCCTCTCGACTGAACCCGGGGAAGTGCATG
Organism: Candidatus Methylomirabilota bacterium; assembly: GCA_027293415.1. Lineage (NCBI taxonomy): Bacteria > Methylomirabilota (SeqCode) > Candidatus Methylomirabilota bacterium. The sequence goes on along the minus strand of JAPUFX010000075.1, from coordinate 13,655 downwards.
ACCCCTTTGCTGTCCATATTCCGGTACGCCGTCTGGTCGCTGGCCCTATCCTCCCATCCGCTCCACATCAGCACCGCCGCGCCCCGCCGAACTCGCCCATGCTTTCTCTCCCAGGCCTTGATATCGTCCACTCGCGCCTGTGCGTCAGGATCCCGCCGCGCGCGCGCCCGAATGTCGATGATGACCGCTGGGGCGATGAGGGCTTCCTCAGGAATTTCGGCGGCCGACCACCCCTTCCCGCTGAAGTGGAGGGGAGCATCGACATGGGTCCCGCTATGCTCATGGACATGCCACGCATTGGCAAAGAACCCATGCTGCGCAATGTTGTGGGTGTTTAGAATCTCGAGGGAGGGGTATCCGGGCCAGCTCGGAAAATCCGGGGTGAGGATCTGGGTCAGGTCAACCACGTGAGACACCTTCAACGGCCGTACCGTACGCCTGGCGGGTGATCGGCCAGCCACGGCCGCAAAGCCCATGCCTATCCAGCTCAGGGTATCAGGGGACGAAAGGAGAGATCGAAACATCTCCAAGGCAGCCGGCACGCACATGACCCCCTCCTCATTCTCCTTCCAGTATTGCTCCTGGCGGATCTGAGTCCTGTCGCTGTCCCTTCGGCATCGATCTCTCTGGTTTCTTCCGGTGCGGTTGCCTGTTGGCCTTTCCAGGCTAGCCGTGGCTCCCCGGGAAAGTCAAGTCCCCTGAAAAGAATAGGCAGCACCTGAGCCCCTCACTCCAGGCCTCCGATTCGTTCACCGTTGACCCATGACCGAAATGTCTGCAAGGGGGCGAGGGGGGATGGGCTTGGAGCCCGGCGGAACCTGGCCTGCGTCCGGCCAGGGGGTCCCGCCCGCCGGAGCGAAGCGCAAGCGGGGGATGGCCGTCCTGCTGCCGGTTAAAACCGTTCGGCGCGGAAGTTAGGGCTTTCGCTAGACCGACCCGTGGAATGTTCCGCCGGGGAAGGTCCACTCCCCGAGCCCCTCCCGGCTCGACCGCCGTCGGGGCCCCGCCGCTGTCGGCAATGTTACTCGGGGCCTGCAGATGCTGCCTAGACATCTCCCCTTACGACCTACTGAGCACTGGAATATTCCGCTGACGAGCGGGACGACCCTCCCAAGGCTGAAAGCCGTTGGCCGAAATGTTCCAGGGGAGCCGATTAGCGTACGAGGCGAAGATGGAGCATCAGGGTTCCCTGTGGTGTGGAGGGTTTCGCCTCTCTGGCCTCTTCGGGAACATCCACCGGCGCGCCAAGTTCCCGGACAGCTATCAAAAACTTGGGGTATTCCTGTGCGGGAATCGTGAGGATAAGCTGCTGGTTGTCTCTCACCTCCAAGAGCTTTCCCCCCAAGGTCGCGGCGATCTCAGCGATGCGAGACGCCGCCTGTGAAAAATTTTCCGTCTTGAGGATCAATTCCCGGACCAGTGGAGCCACGTTCGAGGATGAGGGGGCTTCTTTCCGCATGACACCGAAGCGACGCAGTCCAACATCCCTTTCCTTCAGGGACTTGGGTTCTGCTTCCTCGAAAGCCTCTCGTTCTGCTTGATCGTTGAGGCTCGCCTCGGTCTTTACGGCCGATTGCTTGAGCGCAGTCGTCTCGTCCAGATCTTGCCGCGCTCCCGCGACTTGAGCAGCGCCTCGACCTCGAGGGGCCCTTTCGGTCACGGCAAGGGGCCGGGGTGCCTGTCCCATCTCCGGCGCGGAACGGTAGATATACACGGCACCCAGGGCAACCAAGATAAGGGCCACGGCCTCCAAGGGAAGCTTTATGTGGAGAGGAAAAAAGAGGCGCGAGGTGAGGTTCCGCCACCAGGAGCTGCCCTGGGCCTCAACGCCGGCCTGGATCGACGCCGTAAGCCGGGGTGGTACTTCAATCTCCTCGAGAGACGTGAGAGCCGAGACGGTCCGCCGAAGAAGCTCGAGCTCGTGACGGCAACGGACACATTCCGGCAAATGTTCCTCTATCGCCCGACGCTCTCCTGGCTCGACTTCATCTTCAAGATAGGCCGAGAGATGACCTTGAATCTCTTCACACCGCATCATGTCTCCAAATAGGTCCGCAGCTTCTCTTTCAACTCCATCCTCGCCCGATGAAGCCGAGATCGTACCGTCCCCCCTTCGATGTCGAGGGCCGAGGCGATCTCATCGTACGAGAGCCCCTGGATATCTCGAAGGACGACGACGGCCCGGTGGTCCGGCGTGAGTTCACCCAGCTTCTCCTGGATGACATCCCGAAGCTCTCGCTGTTCCAATCGCTCGCTGGCAGAGATAGACGGGTCGGGGACACTCGCGACTCGGTTGGGGTTCGAGGGGCCTTTCGCTAGGGCGGTTTCCGACATTTCCCGTCCCCTTCCCTTGAGGGCATTGAGGCAATGGTTGTGGGCGATGCGGAACAGCCAGGTAGAAAAGGTCGCCTCCTTCCGAAACCGGGGCAAGGAAACGTAGGCCTTTAAAAAGACCTCTTGGGTGAGATCCTCCGCAGCCCCTCGCTCTCCAACCATCCGATACATGAAGTTGAGCACCGTGCGCTGGTGCCTCCGCAAGAGGTGGGCAAACGCCTCCCGGTCCCCGGCCAAGACTCGATCGACCAGCTCGTGATCCCGATCCTGGGTCTCGAGCATCATGCTATGGAAGGAGCGTGCGGCCATCACTAGAAATTTAGACAGCCCCGCCCGTGAAAAGTTCCCTGAGTATTTTCATCGCGGCCCGACTGAATGTGCCCCCGTGTGGGCATTTGTCATGCGCGCCTACCCTAGCACCCGTTACTTTGCCAGGTCAAGGATCACTCAGATGGCGGGTCAATCCTTGACACGGTCCTCTCCTTGCTCTACAGTTCGACAACACGGATCGCTTCAATCGGGTGGGAATGTCCATGATTACCCACCAGAGGTAAGTAGAGGGAAATTCGCCGTGGGGATTTGAAAGGAGTCACGGGTGGACCTGACAGCCGAGGAAAAACATTTGTTGGAACATTTTCGATCCCTCGGGGAAGAGGGAAGGGCCGAAGTGTCATCTCTGGCAAAGAGGCTGGCGGCTCCAGGAAAGAAGACCAAACCTCCTCACTACCGAGACCTCATCGGACAGGAGGTGGTACGAGTCGAGGGCGGCCAGACGGAGGTTCTGATCCGGGTGACACCCTTTCTGCTGAACCGCGCCCAGGTCGTTCACGGCGGAGTGATCTGTACCTTGATGGATGAAGCAATTGGCTGGGCGGTATACAACAATCTCGAAGAAGGAAGCAGGGCGGTCACCGCCGAGATCAAGATCAACTTTCTGGCCGCGGCGACGAGTGGGACCATCACCGGTCGGGGCCGGGTGATCCGGCAAGGGAAAAACCTCGTCACCGGGGAAGGAGATATTTTCGATCAAGAGGGGAACCATTTAGCCCGCGGCCTCGGCACCTGGATGATTATTCAGCCGCAGGCCTGAAAGAGCGATGGCTCACTGCAGCCTCGCCCACATTATTCACGAAGACACTCCGTTCGTGAATAATGCGCCTGCTGGTGCGGCCTCGGCCGTACCGGCAGGTTTCGATCCCGCCGCAGCGGCGGGACTCAAGGCTAGCCCTGAGCGACGCCCCGCACACGCGGGGCGGAGTCGAAGCCCGGAGGGCAGATTATTCACTTCTATGTGATTAATCCGGGCTAGCGAGGCAAGCCGCCGGAAAGCTGAGAAGAACAAGGAATGATGTCCGCCAAGAGGACCTGGTCAGCCGGCCAAGACGAGGTACCCGAAGGACGGGCAGAGGTCATCGTCCTCGGGGCGGGGGATGCCTTTGGCAGTGGCGGGCGGAATCAACCGGCCTTCCTCGTCAACCTACCTTCTTGGTCCTTTCTCCTGGACTGCGGGGCCACGACCCTGGTGGCTCTCAAGCGGCTTGGCCTGGACCCAGATGCCATCGAAGCCATCCTTCTCAGCCACTTCCACGGGGATCACACCGCAGGCATCCCGTTTCTATTCCTCGAGTATCAGTTTCTTGCTGAGCGGCAACGCCCCCTTATCATCGCAGGCACTCCGGGAATCGAAGAGCGGGTAGAAGGCCTCTGGCGGCTGATGTATGAAGAGACCGGGAGGACGATACAACGGCGATTTCCCATCCAGTACCTTGAGCTGACGCCAAAGAGCTGGACCCGGATGGGGCCCGTAGAGGTCCTGCCCGTAGAGGTCGTGCATCACCGCCGAGAGGTCGCCTACGGGTATAAGGTGAAGGCGGCAGGGAAGGTTCTCGGCTACAGCGGTGACACCGAGTGGACGGATGAACTCATTCAGCTCTCAGACGGGTGCGATCTCTTCATCTGCGAGTCCACCCAATATGATGGGGATCTCCGGTTTCACATGAGCTATTCGCAGATCCAAGCACACCGCTTAGCCCTCAAGTGCAAGCGCCTGCTCCTCACCCACCTTGATGCCGATGCGCTGGCCCGCATGCAGGACCTCTCAGACGAGGTCGCTTACGACGGTATGCGCATCGTTCTCTAATGCCCGTCTAGCCGCTAATGTCCTTGATCACATCCACGACCACCTGGGTGCGGGTGTTCATGAGGACCACATCTGTTCCTATCCGGAACCGGATGTAGCCTGTAGGCAGGGGTGAGAGCTTGACTTCCAGCTCGTTTGGCAGGCGGTCTCTGCGGAGTCCCGGTGGAAGCTGTCCACGCTGCTTGACCTGCTTTTGCAACCCAGGTGGCAGGGAGGACCGCTTGGCCAGACCAGGGGGAAGGTGATGGCGGTAATACTTACGAATCAGGCTGCGGTCTCGAACGCTGAATGCAATTCTCACGTGCGTATTCTTGTCGTGAACGACAACCTTCCCTGAAATGGTAGGATACGTGGCACACCCACCACCGGATGCAATAAGGAAAACCCCCAACAGCCCGATCATGTTCAATAAACCCCGTTTCTCCCGCATGTTGACCCCCATCACGTCCGTTCCCCGCTTCCTATCGACAGGAAGGGAACCAAATAAAGTTGCAACCTTCGCTTCGCCGGGCAGAATTAATTGCAATCCCGATGCCAGCCTTGGACTGCGTCGGAGGGGAGGAGAAAGAGGGGTGGATCTGGGATCTTTGCGGTACTTTGGTACCGGAGGGCCTCGATGATCGCTAGGCGCGAGATAAGAGCAGCCAGCCTAGCGAGAAACACAGCCCTGATGCACCGAAAAACGCATAGAACGGTATCGCCTCCGGGTAGGCAAACGCACATTCGAACATGGCGTTCGGAAGGGCGAGAAGCGAAATCCCGAAGAACCCAGCGCAAAGGGCAAAGCCCGTGGGAAGAATTGTCACAAGTACGGCCGTTGCTGGAAAGATGAAAAGGAGAAATAGACGTCTGAAACCGAAAACAAAAGGCCGCGCGCGTTTGATCATCCAAAACGCGAGAAGATAGAGCGGGATAGCAACGAGCAGATAGGCGAGTCCTCCCCAGAAAATGACCGCCTCAGCCTCCCCACCTGTTATCTTCTCGTGCCATACCGCACGGAGAACACCGACGTAGGCCCCCAGACCAACGAAATAGGCCAGAACAGCAACAACAACCTTCACGAAGTATCTCATCTTTACCCTTGTGGATCAGGTCCCCAGTCACAAAGAGTTGCCTGAAGAACAAGAGAACGCTATGCGCCCGGAAGGGGGGGGTAGTGCAAAAATGAGGCCGCCGGTGGGTCGCGGACGGCACGGTGGTATGTACGGAAATCAAGCTCGTGGGGACGAGGGGAACCCGGCGGGACGGGCGAATGTAAAGAACGCCTATCATGGTTAGCGGCGGCGCCCAAGGGTAGTGGTTTTCCGGATCTCTTTGCCGTTGCGTATAAAGACCACCTCGATTGTGTCACCGGTCCGCTTGGATCGGAGGACATAGACCAGGTCGTAAAGATTCTTGATACGGACCCCGGCCATCCTCACGATGAGATCACCCTCGTATAAGCCGGCCTTCTCTGCCGGGCTTCCAGGCCGGACTCCGGTGAGCAGGACCCCGGTCTCTTCCTCAAACCCGAAGTCGGGGATCGAGCCAAAGTAGGCCCCGTAGCCTCGACCTCTCCCTGCCGGTGGAGGTTCTTTTACCTTGACGTAGGTGATTGCCTGGGCGCGATTGGCCAAATACTCGACGACCCGATACACGAAGCGAGACACCTCGGCCAGTCCTTCCCCGTTGACCTTGTCTGCGGTGTCCGAAGGTCGGTGGTAGTCGGTATGCGGGCCGGTGAAGAAGAAGAGGACGGCACCCCTCGGGCGTAGAAACTGGTGTGATCCGAAGGGCCGTACCCGTCCCCGCCGAGTGTGAGCGTGAGCCCGGGGTTCTGATTCACTTCCCCAAGGAGGTCGGCGAACTCCTTCCCTGTCTTGACACCGAAGGCGTAGAGGGTCCGATTCTTGAGGCGGCCGATCATGTCCAGATTGACCATGGCCACGGTCTGTTGAAGCGGAAACCAGGGATTTTTGGCGTAATGGGAGGAACCCACGATCCCTAACTCCTCGGCAGAGAAGGCGGCAAAAATCAGGGTTCGCTTGGCTCCGCCGCTCTGGGCAAAGGCTCTGGCTAGGAGGATCAAACCCGCCGTCCCTGACGCATTGTCATCGGCACCAGGGTGAATCTCGCCGTACCGAGAGGGGGCGAGAGAGTATTCTCCTCCGAGGCCCAGGTGGTCGTAGTGGGCGCCCACGACGATAGCGGTCTCCCGGAGGACCGGATCCGATCCGAGGAGGACACCGATGATATTGGCGGTGGTTCCGCGCTCTTCAATCAGCTCAACCCGGATTGCCACCCGAGCCCTCGGGATCGGCAGGCTCTGTGGCTTGAGAGCCCGATCGATTGCTTGCTGTAACCGAACCAAGGTCTTTCCGGTGGATCTGAGGAGACTCTCGGCGACGCTCCGTTTGGCATTCACGGCGACGATCCCGGCTCGGCGACCTCCCGCCACGCCCCGGATGGCAAAGAGGTCCTCGTGCTCTCCCTCATGACTCAGCGGATCTTCCACGATGATGATGGCCTTGGCCCCATGTTCCCTCGCATTGATGGTTTTATACCGAACCTCCGTGTACCGGTACGCCTCCGGATCCCGGAAAGGGCTTTTTTCATCTTTCTCCCGTGGCTCATGGGTCATGACGAGGACGACCTTGTCAGTTACGTCGACCTCAGCATAGTCATCGTACTCCAGCTCGGGTGCAGTAATCCCATATCCCGCAAAAACAACTTCTGCTTCTACTGCTCCGTCCTCAGAGAAACCAAAGGGGGCAAAAAGTTGTTCAGAAAGGGCAGCTGACCGCTGCTGATCGTGCCCCCAGCTTATGAGGCGCATTCGGGTCTTTCGTCCCACCTTCACCCCGGTAATCACCGAAAGCGGTTGGTGGAACCTGTGGGTTCCTCCCGGTTTCAGGCCCGCCATCTGAAACTCCCGGGCGATGTGATCCGCCGCCCTATCAATCCCCGGGGTACCGACTCCGCGACCCGTCATGGCTGGTGACGCCAGGATCCCCACCTGCTCGAGCAGCGCGGACGGAGTGATAATCCCCTCCCCCCGTAGCGCCGATGCAGCCACGAGCAGCGGAAGGAAAACGATCCAGGCCCCGAGATATCCTCTCCTCCCTGAACTCTGAACCCTCAACTCTGAACCTCTGCCTTTCATCGACTCCTCGTGACCCTCACCTTGGCGCAGTATCGCTCCACAGGGCATCGGCTACACAGCGGTGAGATCGGCTTACAGACGTTTTGGCCGAAGCTGACCAGCAGATCGTTGAACACAATCCAGTGCCGCCGGGGGAGCTTGCGCCGCAGAGCCTGTTCCGTCTCCTCGGGCGTCCGTGTCTTTACATAGCCCCAGCGATTCGAGATCCGGTGGACATGGGTATCGACGCAGATCCCCGGTTTGCCATAGCCGACAGAAACCACTAAATTCGCCGTTTTCCGGCCCACTCCTTTTAATTTCAGGAGTTCATCGATATCATCTGGAACCCGGCCCTCGTACTCTTCGATCAGGCTCCGGCAGACCCCACGGATTACCTTGGCCTTGGTCCGGTAGAAACCAACCGGGTAGATCAGCCGCGCGATCGTCCTCTCCCGGAGCTGAAGCATCGTCGCCGGGGTGTCGGCCAGACGAAAGAGGCGCGCAGACGCCCCGCCGGTCACCTCGTCCTTGGTCCGCAGGCTCAGAAGACAGGAGATGAGGATGCGAAAGGGGTCGTGGGAGTCCTCGGCGACCTGTCCAACGGCGGTCGGACCCCATCGCTCCACCTCTCGTTTGAGCGTGCGAACAATTGCGGTAATGTCAGCATCCTTCATCGGCAATCATGATAACCGAGCGGAAAAAGAAGCACAACGGCACCTTTGAGGGGGCGGGGGAGATGGAACACCGCGCAACATGAAGGGTTTCCGCTCAATTGACCTGTGCAATGTTCCGCCGGCGAAGGCTCACTCCCCGAGCCCTTTGCGGGCGGGCCAGATTCGTTGCAAAGCGACAGGGCAACGGATATAATCCGGGAGCACTCACGCTTGGGAGGATCCAATGCAGACGCCCTTCGGCGAGATGCCGGTCATTGACGCGCACGCCCATTTCTTCTCCTACCGGTTCTTCGCCACCTTGGCAGCAGAGCTGCCCGAACCACCTTCCGAGGTAGAACTTTACCCCACTCTGCGAAAAAGAATCCCCTGGGAATTTCCCGAGGCGGACCCGGTAGACCTCGGCAAGCAGTGGGTGGCCGAGATGAATCGACACGGGATTAGCCGGATGGTCTTGATCGCGAGCGTCCCAAGGGACGAGGAATCGGTCGCAGCAGCAGCCCAGGCCTACCCTGACCGGATCATCGCCTACTTCTTGCTGAATCCCATATCCGATGATGCACCCGCTCGGATCACGCGGGCCTTTGCCGAGCTGGGGGTGAGAGGGGTGTGCCTCTTTCCCGCCATGCACCGCTTCCACCTGTGGGACCAACGCCTCCTGCCGATCTACGAAACTGCTGCCGCACATGGCGGCATCGTTTTTGTCCACTGCGGCTACCTGAAGGTGGGCATCCGCGAGAAGCTGGGTCTCCCTAGCCGGTTCGAAATGCGGTTCGCCAACCCGGTGGATCTCCACGGCGTGGCTAAGGCATTTCCCAACCTGCCCTTTGTCATCCCGCACTTTGGGTGTGGTTACTTTCGGGAGCTTCTTTTGCTCGCCGATCAGTGCTCGAACATCTATACCGATACGTCGAGCTCCAACGACTGGGTGCATCTCATGCCCTATCCCCTCGACTTGAAGACCCTCTTCGCCAAGAGCCTTCAGGTCTTGGGCCCAGAACGGATTCTCTTTGGAACGGATTCCAGTTTCTTTCCTCGGGGCTGGCGGAAGGATATCTTCGATGCCCAGGTAGAGGTCCTCGAGGCGTTGCAGGTCCCGGCCCCACAGGTTACCCAGATGTTCAGCGGGAATATTGCCCGCCTCCTAGCACGGTAGTTGCCCACAGCTCCCCAGTTTTGGCCTCCACAGTTTTCCACCCATGCCACCGATAACTCCCTCACCGCTCGGATCGTCACCGGAGAGGGGTGCTGCTCATCCGAGGTTTCAAGGTGCAATTTCCTGAGATCATCCACGCCCCCGCCAAAATCAGCAAACAGCGTGCTGACGCGGAGATTGCGCTTTGGTCCGATCCTTGCAACCAATTTCAAGATGCGAGTTTTTTAGGTCTGCGCCGACAAAATCAAGCCCCTTGTTCCCGTGGCGCTCGATCCGGACTTGAGGAGGGGGAGCATATCACAAGCCGGCCGCTGTGCAGCGGCTCATTCCGAGAGCAACTGAACCCGGTACCGTCACCAAGGGAGAAGCTGGGTTAGCTACGGAACTTGGTCGGCGGGCCGCTGGGTTGCCTGTTGGTACCTGGAGGCAAGAGTGAAGATCGATCCCAAGAAGATTAAGGTCCTTGCAGTGGACGACGATCCCGGGTCCCGGGAGTTGCTCCAGACGATCCTGGAGTCCCACGGCTATCAGGTGGTCACCGCAACCACCGGCAAGGAGGGACTCAACATCGTCCAAGGAGCGCCAGTCGATCTGGTGATGACCGACCTTCGGATGCCGGGCATGGACGGCCTAGCCTTTCTCAAGGCGATTCACGAATCCCTCCCTGCGCTGTCGGTGATCATCACGACCGCGTACGCCTCAATCGACTCGGCCGTCGAAGCCACCAAGCTCGGGGCCTACGGCTACATCACCAAGCCGGTCACCAGCGAGCGAGTCCTGCACCTGGTGCGGCGGGCGATCGAGGAGCAACAGCTACGCCAGGAGAATCTCTATCTGCGGCGCCAGCTCGAGGAGCGGCACCAGTTCGCCAACATCATCGGCAAGGCCCCCCGCATGCAAGAGATTTTCCGGCTGGTTGAAGACCTCGAGAAAAGCGAGTCAACGGTGCTCATCCAGGGAACGACGGGGACCGGCAAGGAGCTGATCGCCAAGGCGTTGCACTTCCATAGCCCCCGGAGGGACCGCTCCTTTGTGGCCGTGAACTGCGGGGGACTCACGGAAACCCTGCTCGAAAGCGAGCTGTTCGGACACCTCCGGGGCGCCTTCACCGGAGCCATCTCCAGCAAGCGCGGGCTCTTCCGGGAGGCGGACGGCGGGACCCTCTTCCTGGACGAGATCAGTGAAACCAGCCCTACCATGCAGGTCAAGCTCCTCCGAGCGATCCAAGAGGGAGAGGTCAAGCCGGTGGGTGGGGAGCAGTCGATGAAGGTGGATGTCCGGATCATTGCCGCCACCAACCAGGATCTGAGCCAAGCGATGGCAGCAGGGAGGTTTCGGCCCGATCTCTACTATCGCCTCAACGTCATTGTGGTCGGGCTTCCCGACCTGAAGGATCGGCGGGAGGACATTCCCCTGCTGACCAATCACTTCCTGGGGATCTATAACCAACGTCAGAAGAAGGAGATCCGCGATATTGCCCCCGAGGCCCTCGCCCTACTCCTCGACTACGAGTGGCCAGGCAATGTGCGCGAGCTGGAGAACTGCATCGAACGGGCGGTGGTGTTGGCCCGGGGCGAGATGATCCAGGCCGAAAACCTCCCCCGGGGGCTGCGGCAGCCGGCCACCGAGCGGTCCATTACATTCAACGTCGGGACCCCCTTGGATTTGCTCGAGCGCCGGGCTCTCCTGGCTACGCTCCAGGATGTGAACGGGAACAAAACCACCGCTGCTCGGCTCCTGGGGATTTCACAGCGCACCTTGTATCGGAAGATCAAGGGATACGGGCTGGACCGCCTCCTGCACGAAAATAAGATGCCCGAGTCCGCGTGAATCGTCGTGCGCGGTGCCATTCCCAAATATCCTGACACTTCCCAAGCATAACTCCCTAACTATAAAAGGATAAATCCATTTACGGACTGCTCTCAATCCCTCAGCGGACCCTCTCCGGGGCAAACGCCACGCCCTGGACGGTTTGCTGTGTGACATAATGTCCGGATCCGACCCCCCTCTGGACAGCATGACAGATCTTTCCATCTCCACCGGCCTTTAGCTCCATCCCTCCACACGGTATTTACCCTTACATATCAAATAGTTGCGTTAAATGAGGTACCTGGTACAGGTCCTGCTTGTACCGGGTACGAGACCAGAGGAACCGGAGGAAGCCATGCGAACACGGGATTTCAACGTCAAGGACAACGAACTGGCAACCGCCAGAAAAAGGACGGGTGTGACAGAGTGGATCCGCCAACTGGGAAGCCAGGGTGTCACGCTTATCGAACTGGTAGGGGCAGCCGCCCTGACCGCTATCGTGGCGGGGGCCGCCCTCCCGATGATGATGACCAGCGTGGACAATGCCCGGTTTAACGCGGCAGTGCAGCAGATCGCGGGGGACATGCGCCTGGCCAGGTCCAAGGCAGTGAGCAGCGGATGGGAGTACCGAATCAGCGGCTGGGACCGGCGGGGCGGAGTCAATGCCAACCAGTACCGTATAGAGGGCCGCCGGACCACGGCGATCGCCTGGCCGGCCGCCATAGATCCAGTGGGGCAAACGGCTGATCAGTACGTGGGGCCGTGGATCCGGATCGGCGCGAGCTTTCCCGGCATCCAGCTGGACAACAGCGCGGCCGGGGCAAACCCTCCAATGTATGCCGGGTTCAACTCCTCCGGAAGGCTCTGTACTACTCCCCTCACCCAGTGCTTCGATGGGGTGAGTCCGCTGACGATCACGAAGGATAGTATAGGGCAGACGCGGCAAGTCTGGATTTCCCCGGCGACCGGCCACGTGCGAATCCAGTAGCAAACGAGGAACGGGAGGAAGGGATGGGGCGTAGGGCAAGTGGATTCAGCCTACTCGAGGTGATGATCGCGTCGGTGATCCTCAGCGTGGCCCTCCTGGGCCTCGCTAGCCTTTTCCCGACCGGCTATCAGAACATCGTCTACAGCGGCGGCATGACCACGGCGGCCAGCCTTGGACAACAAAAGATTGAAGCGCTGCGGAACTTTCCCTTCGACCTTGGAGCGGCCTGCACAGTTCCACCCACCGATCTGGTCTGCTTGAACGCGGCGGGGGTGCCCCCAGCTGGCGCGCCTTCGGAAACTGAGGCGATCGCCCCCCCCGTAGTAAGAGACGGCTACAATTTCACCCGGAGGACGTGGGTGCAGCTTCAGGGAACTGCTCCCTACCGGTTTGCGGAGATCACCGTCATTTTGGACTGGACCGAGGGGAATTTCGGCGCCAAAACCTTCCAGCTCGACGCCCGGGTGGCTGAATGAGTGCGAAGCGCCCGCAAGATAAGCGGAGAAGGGGAGCAGGCGGCTTCACCTTGCTCGAGGTCCTGATTGCCACGGTGATCTCAACCATCGTGCTGATCGGGCTCTACCAGATGTACAACGCCAATCGGAGGACCTATGCCAAAGGGGAGGTCAAGATCAACATCCAGCAGAATGCCCGCGCGGCGGTTGATCTCGTCTCCCGGGAGCTCCGGATGATCGGCTATGACCCGAGCCATACCTTGCCCCTCCTGGGGGCTGGGACGAACCCCGCCACGACGCAGCGGGCGATCCAGAGTGCGACCGCAACCAGCATCCGTTTCGTCGCCGATGTCAACGCCCCTGCGGGCATCGGTCCCGATGGCTGGGGAGACATGCTCGAGTACACCTACGATCCGGTCTGTATGCAGGTCCGGCGCAAGCTCTGGATCTGGAACCCGGCGGCCGTCCCGGCCGACTTCGTGGCGCCGCCGGCCGACAACGGGTGCGTCGAGCCGCCGCCCATTGCTGAGCAGCTCGACCCGACCCTCACGACGGTCTTCCGCTATTTCTACTATGACGCGACCGAGCTCAATCCGGTCCTGAAGTTCAAAGAACTGGCCTCTCCGGTCGCGGCCGCGGACCTGACACGGATCGAGCGGATCACTATCCAGGTGTTGACCGAGGGTGTAGCGCCAATGGGGGGAACACATGCGTTCCCGCTGACCTCGGACGTTCGGCTCCGGAATATCTGAGGAGAAGGAATGAGGGCATCCATGAAGAACAACAACGGTTTCGTGCTGATCGTAGCCCTCCTGTGCATGGTCGTTCTGTTTATCCTCGGGCCGATTTTCATGACCCTCTCCATGACCGAGACCCAGATTGCCTTTAACGACAAGAACGCCACCCGTGCCCTCTACGTGGCCGAAATGGCCGTGGAACGGGCCCGCCGTGACATCAAGTACGACGCCGACTTTGACCTCG
>JAPUFX010000074.1 GCA_027293415.1 Candidatus Methylomirabilota bacterium | reverse complement strand
CATGTCACTCGCGTGGATGGCTTGCCAGCCCCGGATACTGGACCCATCAAAGCCCACCCCCTCCTCAAACATGGTCTCGTCCAGGTGGCTGATGGGAACGGTAAAGTGTTGCCACATTCCCGGGAAATCCATGAATTTCAGATCCACCATCCTGGCGCCGTTTTCGCTGGCGAACTTGAGGACTTCTTTGGGTGTCATTATCTCCTCCTTGAAACACGATACTGGATGTTGCGTACTTGTCCGTCTCCCGATTACCGGCTTCCCTCTCGGGCAGGGGCCATCGCGGCCTGGGCTGTCGCTGTCCTCGTGGCAAGCCCCGGCATCTGTTCCGCCAGGGGGGTCTGGAATTCAGGATAGGCGCTGATCCCGTGCTCCCCGAGGTCCAGCCCCTCCATCTCCTCCTCCGGAGAGACCCGAATCCCCATCAGCCCCTTGAGGATCGACCAGCCGACCATAGAGGCTGGGAAGATGAACGCGCCGACAGCGAGTACCCCGATCAGCTGCGCCACGAAGAGCTCTGAGCCACCCCCAAAGAACAGCCCGTCACCGGTGGTCCCTGGGCTGAACTTGTCCTGGGCAAACAGACCGACGGCAAGCGTGCCCCAGACCCCACAGGTCAAGTGGGCGGAGATGGCTCCCACGGGGTCATCTACCTTAATGCGATCGAAGGCAAGAACTGAGAGAACCACCAGGATGCCGGCCACGAGGCCAATCGCCAGCGAACTTCCGAGGCTGACAAAAGCGCAGGGGGCCGTAATAGCTACCAGGCCAGCCACACCCCCGTTCAGGGCCATCGTAAGGTCCGGCTTGCCTAGAAGGATCCAGGCGGTGAAAGTGGCGCTGATGACGGCCGCTGCCGCGGCGGTGTTCGTGGTGGCCGCGATGTGGCCAATGAGCCCCCAGTCCGCACCCATGGTGCTGCCCGGGTTAAAGCCGAACCACCCAAACCAGAGGATAAAGACGCCCAGAGTCGCCGAGGTGAGGCTGTGGCCGGGGATGGGATTGATTCGGCCATCCTTCATATACTTCCCAATCCGCGGCCCCAGCATGATGGCCCCGGCAAGCGCCGCCCAGCCGCCAACCGAGTGGACCACGGTGGAGCCCGCAAAGTCCCACATCCCTCGCTCCGCCAGCCAGCCCCCTCCCCAGATCCAGTGACCGGTGATCGGATACAGGACGGCGGCCATGAGAACGGAGAAAAGAAAGAAGGCGCCGAACCTGATCCGCTCGGCCACCGCTCCCGAGACAATCGTGGCCGCGGTCGCCGCGAAGACCATCTGAAAGAGAAACTTGGCCTCCAGAGGGATACCGGTCCAGTTGATGGCACTGTAAACCCCCTGATACGCACCTCCCGTGGCTGGGCTGTTGTCCGGGCCTCCCAGAAACCAGAGTCCTTTCAGGCCCATAAACCAGTTCCCATCGCCAAACATAATTCCCCATCC
This sequence comes from Candidatus Methylomirabilota bacterium, assembly GCA_027293415.1. Taxonomy (NCBI): domain Bacteria; phylum Methylomirabilota (SeqCode); species Candidatus Methylomirabilota bacterium. The sequence goes on along the minus strand of JAPUFX010000074.1, from coordinate 7,900 downwards.
CAAAACCAAAAAGCCGATGGCCGTGACGGCGTACACCACGAAATTCTTGGCCAGGACATTGACAGCGTTTTTCGACCGGCAAAATCCGGACTCCAACAGGGCGAACCCCGCGGCCATGAACATGACGAGAAAGGCGGCCACCAGGGTCCACATCGTGTCCAGGGCGACCTTGGAGTTGGTGAGCGTATCCGCCAGCTCCTTGGTGAAGGGGACGACGTCTGGGGCTTTGGCCGTCTCCTGGGCCAGCAGGGAATCCGGGAACAGACAAAGCCCCGCCAGCAGACCAATTAGGACAAGGATCAGATTTCCTCTCCACTGCCGCATCGCATCCTCCTTTTTTGAATCGCCGCAAAAGCGAAAGATCTCCACCCCGTTCATAGGGCGGCTTCCCCAATCTCTCCGGTCCGGATACGGATCACCTGAGGGAGATCGCAGACGGCGATCTTCCCATCGCCGACCTTCCCGGTCCTGGCCGCCTCCATGGCGACCTTTATAGCCTGGTCCAGGAGATCGTCTAGAATCAGGACCTCGATCTTGACCTTGGGAACAAAGGTGATGGTGTATTCGGTTCCCCGGTAGAGCTCCGTCCGTCCCCGCTGGCGCCCAAATCCTCGCACCTCCGTCACCGTCATTCCCTGGACGCCGGCCGTGGTCAGGGCCTCTTTGACGTCGTCCAACTTGAAAGGCCGGATGATGAACTCCACCTTCTTCACCGGCACAACCTCCCTTCCTCGAAAAAAGAAAAGGACACCTCACCCCATGTGAGGCGTCCTTGCCTCGCCCCCCGTCGCCACATCGCGCTGGAGGCTACGGGGAACCTCAAGCAGAAACTATGCCAAAGGGTTTTTATGATTAATCGCATCTCATGTCGGACGAAAATTGTTCGATTTACAAAAGCATCACGCATGCCAGTAGAGGAGAAAAGTGATAACTTATCGATATTGCGGGAAAATTACAGTTGGGGGTGGTGTGAACCAGGGCGGAATTCGCCCAAAAAAAAAGCAAACTGTTGGCGTACAAATACGGAATGCTTAGATCGTAGGCAATTCGTCCTTTCACCTTGACAGGGTTAGGGGTGCGGGATATAGACGCACGCAGCGGTCCGCGGTCCGCGGTCCGCGGTCAGCTACAGGCCTCTGTAACTCGTGCTGACAGCGGACTGCTGACAGCCGACAGCTTTCTTCGAATGGTCGAGTATGCTAGATCAGGAATACGCGCCTTGAAACAGGAGAAAGACATCGATAGAGCTGGGATCCGACGCGAGGTCTTCCGGCTGGCCCTGCCCGTCGCCGTTTCGAACCTCCTCCACCGGATGACCACAGCGGTGGATATCTTCCTGGTGGGCGGACTCGGCGCTCCGGCTGTTGCGGCAGTTGGACTCGGTCAGCTGATGGTCTTTCTCACGATGACCGTCGTGTGGGCGGTGAGCACCGGAACGATGGTCGCAGTGGCTCAGCGGTGGGGGGCGGACCGGCGGGCGGAGGCCGGACGCGTAGCGGTTCATGGTCTTCTTGTGACGCTGGTCTTGACGATCCCCCTGGCCGTGGCGGGGATCTTGCTGGCGCCAGATGCGGCCAGCCTTCTCGGAGCTTCGGTCGCAGTGCAGATCCTAGTCGGCGAGTACTGCCAATGGGTATTTCTCGCCTTTCCCGCTACCGCCTTAGTCCATGTCCTGACCTCCACGATGCACGGGGCCGGTGACACCCGGACACCGATGTGGATTTTTGTGATCCTGAACCTCATCCACGTCAGCCTGGCCGTTCCCTTGATCTACGGGTACCTCGGTCTTCCCGCCCTCGGCGTTCAGGGGGCGGCCATCGCGGTCGCATCCTCAGAGGTTGTCGGAGTCGTGCTCCTCTGGTGGCAGGGTTGGGCCAGGGGGTATCTGACCAAGGGAAGCTGGGATACTGCCTGTATCCGTCCTATCGTACGGGTGGGCTGGCCCGTGGCGATTGACCGCATATTGTGGCAGGCAGGCCAGGTGGTCTATTTCAAGATCCTTCTCCTGTACGGCACCGTGGCTTTTGCCACGCACCAGTTAGGGGTGAGTATCGAGGCCCTCTCGTTTATGCCGGGGTTGGCGATCGGGGTGGCTGCAGCGACGGTGGTCGGACAGAGCGTGGGATCAGGGGACATCCTCCGGGCCCGCCAGGGGATGGCGGAGGCTAACCGCCTGGGCATGCTCTTCATGAGTGGGATGGGGGTCCTTTTCTTCCTCTTCCCAGAGCCCCTCCTCCGTCTGTTCACGGCCGATCAAGAGGTGATCCGCCTAGGGATAATCTTCCTCCGGATAGCCGCGGTCAGTCAGATCCCCCTCGCGGTCACGTTGGTACTTCAAGGGGCCCTCCGGGGGGCAGGGGATACCGCGTATATCCTGAGGGTGACGGTCCTCGGAATCTGGGGGGTCCGGGTTCCCCTGGCTGCTGCCGCCGCATGGTGGGGCCTGAGTGTGGCCTATATCTGGTGGGCGTTTCTCTTGGACTGGATCGCCCGGATGGTCCTCCTACAGAGGCGCTGCCGGTCCAGTCGCTGGGAGCGCACACATGCGAAGATCACGCCGGTCGATTTAGGTGCCGTTGCTGGGGATTGACAAGATGTATTCGACCGTCTTTCTTTCTCGAGATTTCCCTCAGCCATATCCATCATGTCGTAATGCATAAAGCCAACCCAGAGGAGCTGAACGTACGTAGCGATGCAGGTTGCCGCAGATTAAATCAAACCGTGTCCCTGTTCTCCACCCTATGCATAACCGACAAAGCTGGCCCGGATTATTCACATAAAATTGAATAATCTGCCCTCTGGGCTTCGACTCCGCCCCGTGTTTGCGGGGCGTCGCTCAGGGCTAGTCTTGAGCGGCCCGCGGGAGCGGCCTGTCGAAACCTGCCGGTGCGGCCGAGCCCGCACCTGCAGGCGCATTATTCACAAAGACACTCCGTTCGTGAATAATGCGGGCTAGCCGTTGGGTTTTTCCATTCTGCTAGTCGACTCTGGATAAATGCATTATTATGGAGACACCCAGCAAGGTGCAAACAGGCCAGCGAGATCGGCAGCACCAGGGTGACAGGGAACCAAAGAGGTCATCCATGCTTCTACGCAGAGTTCTTATACCTTCCCTTTTCCTCTTTCTGCTAATGGCGTGCTCCCACCACAACCCCCAAGAGCACCAGACGTTCTATGCAAATGAAATCGATCTTCAACAAAAGTGGCTGCCTTTCCTGGAGGATGGTATCAGAAAGGAAGTGGTTGAATCACGGTTGGGTCGCCCGTTTCTCCGGTACGAGGACGGGAGAATATGGACATATACAATGCACCTTGAAGAAGGACTGCTTGAGCCAGCCCCCTGGGGGCCCTACTGTCTTGTGCTGGTTTTTGACGAGATTGATATCTTGGAAAAACACAGCTTGCTGAGGTTTCGAAGATGAAAACAGTCTATATCTCGGTAATATTTGCCTTTCTCTGTGCGGGATGCGTCGTTTCGATTCCTGAACAAGTTGTCAGCACCATGTCCAGGGAACCAATAGAGCAGGAAGCATTGGGGTTTGTGGAGGTCGGATCTACAAAGAGGGAAGAGGTTCTGCTGAATTTGGGTGATCCAGATTATGGACACGGTAACGAAAGGATTTTTGTATATCAGTGGACGACCATGTCTGGGAAAGAGATTAAATGGGCAGGTTATGACGAGACGCGATATGAAACTCGCAAGAAGTATCAATTGATCATAGGGTTCGATCAGAACGGCATCGTTAACAGCTACGAATTTAAGAAAGAAGATTTGTAACATCCCCTAAATCCCCCCATCCAACTGCTGCACGCCTCAGCTGAAAGAAGCAAGACCCTCTTGAATAAAGTGCACAGCATTGCCGAGAAACGTGACCCCCGATCTAGAAATTTTCAAAGATGAAAAATAAAAAGGCGATCCTCGTAACCCTGTCCGTCACCGGGGCCACAGTAGCCTTGGTGATCCTATTCGGTGTGCTTTTTGGAGTCCAGACCGCTGCTGTTTTTTACCTCAAGAAACCGCAAGGCGAATATCCAGAATTGTACGTGCTTCCGCACCGTCTGGAGGTACCATCGGAGCTGAAATTCGCTGGAAGAAAGTTATCGTTTTTCGGCTACGACTTTGAAGCACCTTGGACAGATGTTGAGAAAGAGGACACCAGACAATCCTTTGCTCGCATCCTCTTCAAGTCACGTAAAGCGATCGTTGTTTTTAACCCTGCGGAGGGTGTCGATCTTGTCGATGAGTTTATGGAAAAAATCCGGATTATGCGGGCAAGACGGTTTTGGTTTTCGGCCAGGAGACCATGAAATCGAACTATTCCCTCTATAAGGCGATCCTGAATGCCACGCCAAATGAACTTCCCGTTTTCATGCCGAAAAAAGATGTTGTCAGGCTTTCGATATTGCTGATTCTCAAACCCATGCTCTTGGTGAATGCGGAGTCTGGATTGTACTCATTTGAATATCAAGACCTCCGAGGGTTTCAGTTCGGAAATCCGGCGCGTACAAGCAAGGTCATGGTTCATATTTTCGACAAGGATGACAGAAAGGTTGAGATGTTGATATTCGCACCCAAGGATTCTGCCACGACCCTGTCACAAGATGAGATCATCCACCTGATTCAGACATTGCGAACGGCGTCTTTGGGGCAGGGGAGATCGTGAGGTCGGGAAGATTTAAGGATGAAAGAGAATCACCACGACGTCGTCAGGAAACAATTTAGCAAGCAGGCTCCCCGCTTTGGAGAGCCGGGTCATACACTGTCGAGCCCGGTGTACCTTGAGTGGATGGTGAACCATCTCGACCTGGAATCTCACTGTGTCGTGCTGGATGTGGCAGCTGGCACCGGTCATCTCAGTCGTGCAATTGCCCCCCACGTGAAGCAGGTCGTCGCATTGGACACGACTGCCGAAATGCTCATCGAGGGGAGACGTCAAGCCGAACAAGACGGGATCGGAAACATTCTCTTCGAACAAGGACTTGCGGAGGACTTACCGTATCCAAACGGTACATTCGATGTGGTTGTCAGTCGCTTTGCGATTCACCACTTTGAGGATCCGAACCTTCCGATCGAAGAAATGGCGCGCGTCTGCCGCCCGGGCGGAAAAGTGGCTGTCATCGACCTGGTATCGCCGGAGAACGAAGCCTTGGCGGGAACATACAACCAATTGGAACGGATGCGCGATTCCTCGCATACGAAAGCCCCCTCGCCCAGCGAGCTAAAAAGACTCATGCAGGGTGCCGGGCTGGACATCGGCCATACAATCTTCCGGGAGATTGAAGTCAATGTTGATCGCTGGTTGGAATTGACAGAGACCTCACCCGAAATAGGGCGGGCGATTGTCGAAGAACTGGCGCAAGAGCTGAAAGGATTGAAAGCAACCGGCATGCGCCCGTTCCTCCGTAACAAGGAACTGATGTTCCTGCAGACCTGGGTCGTTGTGGTTAGCGTGAAACGAGGCTCGATTGGTATGTGGAGTTAAGCAATGGAGACATTTACCACCCTTTTAGAAGAAGCCCTCGAATCCTGGATCGATACCCGTGAAGGGCTGGTTGATGAAATAGCAAATATTCCAGCCCCAAAATTTGAGTTTCGGCCCACACCGGAGGTTCGCAGCGTCAAAGAAGTGGTGGTTCATATTCTTGAGGTGGCCATGATGATGACCGGTGAGCTCACCCGTGCCGACACGAACTTCCACAGGGCGCCGTGGCCGAAACTGCTTCGCATGCATGCCAAGGAGGCTTACCGGGCCGAAACCAAGTTCGACTTGGTAAGATTGCTCAAATCGCAGTTGAAACAGGCAGAAAAAAAGTTTCTCGAAGTCGGCGAGCTGCACATGCTGCAGTTGATTAGGCGATTTGACGGAGAGATGGGCACCCGGTTGGCCTGGCTCCAGCATGGGATCGCCCACGAAATGTACCACCGGGGACAGCTAACCGTGTACCAGCGGCTCATGGGCATCGAGCCAGCCTTGACGAAGCAGATCAGGGGAGGCTAGCGATGAGCCTTGCCCTGAGCCCCGCCCTGAGCTTGTCGAAGGGTTGTCGAAGGGCTGCCGAATCGCTAGTGGTGAGCTTGTCGAAACAGTGTAGACGGTACTGACGAGTGCAGAGGGTACAGAGGGTACAGGGATATCAACCGCCGAGGAAGAGGCGGCCGACCTCAGGATCTTGGAGCAGGTCGTTGCCTTTCCCGGCCATGGCGATCTCGCCCGAGACTAGGACATAGCCGATATCGGCGAACTCCAGGCCCTTCTTGGCATTCTGCTCGACCATCACGATGGTCTTCCCCTGTCCGTGTTGCAGGTCGTCGAGGACCTCGAAGACCATGCCGATGTAGCGAGGCTCGAGGCCGATCGAGGGCTCATCCACGAGCAGGATCTGAGGTTCCATGACCAGGGCACGGGCGATTTCAAGCAGCCGGCGCTCGCCGCCCGAGAGCACGCCCGCCCGCAGGCGGCGGCGCTCGGCCAGCTGGGGATATTTCTCGAACACCTTTTCCGCCGCCTCCTTGGCATGGGTAGTTGTGTCCATCAGAAAGCCGCCCATCCACAGGTTTTCCTCGACGGTCATGTCGGGAAACACGGAGTTGTCCTGCAGGATGTAGGCGATGCCGGCGTTTTTGAGCTTTTCGTTGGGGCTGAGCCTTGTGATGTCCGTTCCCTTGACCTTGATGGTCCCGCCCATGATGTTGGTAAAGCCGTAGATCGAGTGGAGCACGGTTGACTTGCCGGCGCCGTTGGGCCCGATGAGGCACAGTGACTGACCGGCTCCGACTTGCAGGTCGATGCCGTGCAGGATTTCCATCTTGGCGTAGCCGGCAACCAGGCCGTCGATCTGGAGCACGGGTTCCTTGCCGGCCAGTTCAGCAATGCGTTCCCGGGTGGGCCCCTCTTTGACGACGCGACCTGGCTCGCCAGCCAGGTCCTCGACGGAAGGGACGGTCTCGAGATCGCCTTCGCTCAACCGGCTGGCTTTTCTGCCGTTGCCGGATGTGCTCTCGTGCGCCATCACTGGGATCCCAGATACGCGTTAATGACCCGCTGATCGGTGCGAATCTCATCGGGTGGGCCGTCCGCCAGCAACTGGCCATGGGCCAGGCAATAGATATGCTCGGCCAAATCCATGATCACCCGCATGTTGTGCTCGATCACGAAAAGCGTGATTCCGATTTCGGAGTTTATTCGTTTGAGCCGATCAATCAAGCTATTGATCAGGACCGGATTGATCCCCGCTGTCGGCTCGTCGAGCAGCAGTAATTTCGGCCCGTTCATCAGGGCCATGGCGAGTTCCAGGAGCTTTTGCTGGCCGAACGAGAGCTCGCCTGCGCGCAAGTGGCGTTTGGGGTATAAGCCGACGAACTCGAGGAGCTCTTCCGCCCGCTCGGTCACTTCCGGCGGGTATTTCGAAAACATGGTGCGCAGCCCTTCATGGGTGTGGGGTACGCTGATCTCCATGTTTTGCATGCAACTCATTTTGCCGTAGATGCGGGTCTGCTGAAAGGTACGCAAGAGGCCCAGGCGTGCAACGTCAGCCACCCGCAGTCGTGAAATGTCCTTCTCCTCGAACGTGACCGAGCCGCTGTCGATGGGATGGAATCCGACAATCGAGTTGAATAGCGTCGTCTTGCCCGAGCCGTTCGGGCCGATGAGGCCGGTGATGCTCCCCTCGGGCACATTCAAGGTGATGTTGTGGTTGGCGACGACGCCGCCAAACGATTTGGTCACGCCGCTCACTTCGAGGATCGGGGTCATTGGCTTTCCCCCAGAGATACGGGCGCGGTGCGGGCCTCGAGATCCACCCTCTCGCCGAATTTCTCGGGCCACCGCTCGCGCAGCCAGCCCATGATGCCGACCGGGAAGAAGACGACGATGACGACGATGAGCAGCCCGAGGGCCAC
>JAPUFX010000073.1 GCA_027293415.1 Candidatus Methylomirabilota bacterium | reverse complement strand
GACTGAACCCCTGCTTCGGCTGCCCCTGGTCGGAGTCGGGGACCGGTCCCCGGTCGGCATCCCGGAGCGCTATCTTCCCCCTTCCCGGCCGCGGGGGCCTTGGGGGGTGGGGGGGGCCCCCCCCCCCCCCGCCTGGGGGGTGCTCAGCGAGGCCAGCGCCGAGCGCCGAATCCCGCTCCGTCCCGATGGGACGAGAGTCTCTTCGGAAAACGCTTTCGGGACTAGCGAAAGTGCCGCACCAGCGCGGAATGCTAGTGAAAAATAGTTGGTGCGGCACTAGTTAGCTTCTGCGTGTACGCAAAAGAATGAATAAGTGTACAAGGGGAATCTGTCGTCCTGCTTCTTGGTGAAACGGATGCCGTGTCGGTACCCCGTGCCGTTGCGATCTTCGGCGGTCCACTGCACGGACCCCATCAAGGCCAGGGAGCGCCCTTCGATATCGAGGCTCACCGTGATCGTTTTCCCATGGGCAAGCCGCTGAGGAAGAAGCGCACCAAGGCCGCTAGCGCTCAGATCACGGAGCTTCCCAGAAGTCTCTACGAAAGAGCCCGTGTGGACGCGAATGGAGACGGTGAAGGTCAACCTGGCGTCTTGCCGGTCACTGGCGTCCGGAGCCGCCATGGGGGACCAGGACTTTGGGATGCGGGGTGTCGTAAGGATCTCCCGCACGGCGCTGACGAGGTCCTCCAGGTGGACAGGCTTTTGCAGCAGGCGGTTCGCCCCGAGGTTCAGGAGAGATTGGCGAAGCCCGGCGTCGTCAAGTCCGCTGCTGACCACAAGGACTGGGATCTCCCGAATAGTTGCATGAGCAAGCCGGTACTCGAGGAAACTCCGACCATCCATCACAGGCATCTCCAGGTCAAGGATGATAAGGTCTAGTTTCCCCCTATCAAGCCACAGGAGCGCCTCGGCTCCATTGGTAGCCTCGACCACGAAAAAATCCTCTGCCTCGAACACATCACGATACATCTCCCGGACAGAGTGATTATCGTCAACGATCATGAGGGTATGTTGGGTTCGCATGATGACCTCGCCTTCCTACTTCTCGTCTTTGCTCCCCTCTGAAGCTGCTCTCAATCCCACCACGACCTCAGCACGACTCGTGCCACCGGTGGGCAGAGCGTCAGATGCGATTTACGGTAATCCTTTGTTTGGCAGGAGTTGTGGATATTCGGACTACTATGATGGGTGCGAAGGACTGGGCGCACGGCGAGCATCATTTGCCTGCTGATTATGAAAGCATTGCATCTTGTCGCGGATCTCTCCCCCTACACTCGCTCGCGACCCTTGCAACATGGCAGGGCGTTCAAATTGTGTTTATTTTATCAAGTTGGAATGGGACTAGTCCCGTTCCAACCATCTTCCTCGAACAAACGTAGAGTAGATGGGCAACGCCTACCTGTTGTTCACCGATCGAGACGGTTCGCTTTATTCCTGCTTTGCATTATGGAAAACAAGTTGGAATGGGACTAGTGAGAAACTTCAGCGTGTTCGCGAAAGAAGGAATAGGTGTACAGGGGGAAGGAATTCTCCTGCTTCTCGACAAAGCGAATTCCGTGGTGATACCCCATGGTCGTGAGGCTTGGGGCAGCCCGGTGAACGAAACCTGCCAAGGCCAGTGAGCGCCCCTCGATGGTGAGGCTCACGGTGATCGTGTCCCCTTGGGGAAGCCGGTGAGGAAGATACGCGCCGAGGCCGCTGGCGCTGAGGTCACGGAGTCGTCCGCGAGTCTCTGCGAAGGCGCCTGTGCGGACACGAATGGGGACGGTGAAGGCCACCCTGGCGTCCTGCCGCCCGCTGGGTTTTGGGTCTGCCATGGTGGGCCAGACCTCCGAGATGCCGGGTGTTTTTAGGGTCTCTCGCACGGCGCCGACGAGGTCCGGCAGGTGCACAGGCTTTTGCAGCAGGCGGTCCGCCCCGAGGTTCAAGAGAGATTGGCGAAGCCTGGCGTCGTCAGCCAGACTGCTTACGACGAGGACTGGGATCTCGCGGATTTTTTCATGCACAAGCCGGTACTCGAGGAAACTCCGGCCATCCATGACAGGCATCTCTAGGTCAAGGAGTATAAGGTGTGCCTTCCCCCGCTGGAGCCAGAGAAGCGCCTCGGCTCCATTGGTGGCCTCGACCACGACAAAATCCTCTGCTTGGAACAGATCACGATACGTCTCCCGGATCAGGCGATTATCATCAACGATCATGACGGTATGTTTGACGCGGATCATAACGTGGCCTCCCTAACCAAGGTGTGATGTCGGATCGGGCTCAGGAAAGGGATCTGATCCTGGCCGGCCACTCTCGGTCCTGGGAAGATCAGTAAATCGCTGGGCAGGTGTGGTAGAGGTTCGTTCGATAGCTCAGGCTGGTGAGCGTCCAGATGAAAGGAACGAGGGATTATCCACACACCTAATCGTCTTTGTTAGCGGCTAGACGTTTGTCCTTTCGCAAGGTTGCTTTAGCAAGCAGCGTACCAATCACCGGCAGGTTTGGGACCGTGCCGGGACCGTTTCTGTGTAACGTGTAGAATTGTAAAGTCTTTTAAATATTATTCTTGCTGGGAATATGGTGAAAAGAGGAGTCAGGGAAAACCTGCGTTGTGTTTGATACTGTAAAGATTACTGACGCGAAAAAGGTGTGATACGTGGATGCGCCTGGAAATGAAGGATCTTCTGCTTAAGAGATCCTGTAAGCTCTATCGACACACTGCGCGTCTGATGACCTTCTGAGGCGGGGTATTGCTGTGAGGGAAACGGGAAAAAGCTGTGCAGGGAGCGGCTGAGAAAGAAAGGGGGAATTTCACTTCTTCTTTTGCATGGGACTGTCAGAATCCGCTGTGACGAGGAAGGCCGCAATTTTTCCGTTATCGATGACTGGCCGGCACCGGAGGCGCTGCCGTATGCCCGGAAGCTTTACTTCGCTTGCCGCCTTTGTCCCCAGCGGGTCTTGCGACAGCTGCGCCAAGAAGCTTTCAAAGACAGACCGATCCCGTTCCGTAAGTAGGTCGGCGAGTGGCCGACCGGTCACCTCGGCTTCGGATTGCCCAAGCAACCGCAAGGCCGTAACGTTTGCCGAAAGGATCTTTGCATGGGCATCGAGATGGATGACCACATCGGCGACGGCATGCACCAGACGTTGGTAGTATTGCTTTGACGCAAACAGCTCACTCACGATCTGGCGCGGACGGAACCCTTCGTAGCCAAAAATCCTCTGGGGCTCCTGGCGCCCCCGGCGAGTGGTCAGCAGTGATTTGATGGCCTCTAGGATGTTGGGGATGACCACACTGAGCGGGCCCTTGGCTACGTAGGCGTCGGCGCTCAAGCCGGGGAGTTTGGCGACATCCTGGGGGCCTAACGCCGTAAACGCAATGATCGGCAGCAAGCGACCCCGCTCCTCTTGCCTGATCAGGCGACAGAGATCATGGCCATCGATTTTCGGGAGCACGATGTCGAGGATAGCCAGATCACATGGATTGTCTCGGAATCGTTCCAGTGCCTCGAGGCCGTCTCGAGCCTGGATGATTTGATAGTCCTTGGCCGAGAGCGTATCGGATATGGCCTCCATAACCACCAGATCGTTATCCGCGATGAGGATCCGCTGACCGACAGGCACCAGGTGTCCCCCCTCATCCGCTAGGACGCTAGCAGGCTAGAACGCGTGAAATTTCGGATTTCGGAATTCGAATTTCGAATTTTTCGCATGTCCAGAGTTGAAGATTTCAAATTCGCAATCCGAAATTGCAAATTCGAAATACCCTTGGGGACTGGTATCAACCCAACCCCCACTGTACTATACCTTTTGTATTATGGAGTTACACCCCGCGCAAGCAATTTTTCCCAGAGGCGGAGAGCGGAGGGCGAATAGTCAAGTGGGGGGGAGCGGATAGCGGAGTGTGGAGAGCGGAGAGTCAAGAGCGGAGAGTCAAGAGCTAATGGCTCTAACGTCTCAACTCTAAACACTTAGCTCTCAACACTCAACGCTGAACTCTGAACCCTAAACTCTCAACTCTTAACTCTAGACTCTCAACCCTGAACCCTGAACTGGCGACCGGGGACTGATGACCGACGACCGCTAACCGCTGACCCTGGGGACTGGTATCAACCCAACAAACCCAATAAGCTCAACAAACCCAACAAACCCCAGATGAACCCAACAAACTCAACAAACCCAAGCAACCCAACCCCCCAACCCCCACTGTGGATAAGGGTATGCAAAAATCTGTTGACAACATGTGGGTCATTCATATAGAACGCCGTTACAGTCCTACAACCCCCCCTTGGACGGGTGCAATTGTGCAAGAGTTGCATGTGCATCCAGGTGCCCAGACCATTCCGTTTCACTCTGGTAGGGATATAAAGTACCGTAACTTCTTGTTTTCTCTAGCGGACCGAAAAAGCGGTGCAGCCCTTGCATCTACTCCCAAAACCCGCCGGGTACTCCTTCTCGCTCCGGCGGGTGCCGAGGACGTAAAGGTGTAGGATCTCATCCTGTTTTTGGGGGCCTTCTCTCGGTCCGGAGATGTCCCATGGAAACAACGTCTCAGGTTTTGATCTTAGAGGAGAAGCCAGAGGCCGCACAGGATATCCAAGGCCTCCTATCCTCGTCCGCGGTCACGGATGTGGCCGTCGCCTCGTGGTCAGACGCGCTGAGGCTTTTGCGCGACAACCGATTTTACGCTGTCGTCTGCGACCTCGACAACATGCCCGGTGAAGGCCGGAAGGTGTTGGCGGCTATCCAACGCGAGGCCCCCAACATAGCCAGCATCGTCATCGCGGACACCACGGACCCCGCCGTGCTGGCCGAGTGTACGGCTGCCGGGGCCTTCGAGGTCCTTACCAAACCCCTCAACCGCTCGTCGTTTCTCGCTGTGCTGCACCGGGCGATGACACGGAGCCAGCTCTGTGCCAGCGACCGTCCCATGCCGGCCCAACTGCCCAAGCGAAGTGTGGAATGGCCCTTTGCGGAGATCATCGGTGATTCCGAGGCGATGCAAGGGGTGTTTCGCTCGATTACCAAGGTCGCCGAGTCGGATGCCAACATCTGTCTGTACGGAGAGAGTGGCACGGGGAAGGAACTGATCGCCCGGGCGATTCATGATAGCGGCCGCCGCCGCGGGCGGCCCTTTGTGATCCTGGATTGTGCCGCCATCCCCGAGGGTCTCATGGAGAGCGAGATGTTCGGCCATGTCCGCGGGGCCTTCACCTCGGCCGTGGGGGATCGGGTAGGGGTCTTCCAACTGGCGGACACCGGGACCCTGTTCCTCGATGAGGTGGCCGAGCTGCCGCTCGCTCTTCAGGCAAAGCTCCTCCGGGTCATCCAGAACCGGGAGTTTCGGCGCGTGGGAAGCAGCCACCCCGTCCGCGTCGATGTCCGCATCATCACCGCGACGAATCAGAATCTCGTTGACCTGGTGAAGGCCGGCCGCTTTCGGGAAGATGTCTTCTATCGGCTGGACGTCATCAACATCATGATGCCTCCCCTCCGGCAGAGGAAAGAGGACATCCCGCTGCTCGTCGATCACTTCGTGCAACAGTTCAACCAGCAGAATAACAAGCAGATTCAGGGTGTCACCGCCCGGACGCTGCGGCTCTTGCTTCAGTACGACTGGCCGGGCAACGTGCGCGAACTGCAGAACTGTATCGAACGCGCCGGGGTCATGGCGGACCGGAACGTCATTGATCTTGCGCAGCTGCGACAGGTGCTGCACCCCGTCGCCCAGGCCGACGACCAACCCGAAGGGGGGTCCACGCTGCGCGACATGGAAAAGGTACTCATCCTGGACGCCTTGCGCCAGACCCGCGGCAACAAGACGGCAGCGGCGGGACTGTTGGGTATCAGCCTGCGCGGGCTCCACTACAAGCTGAAGAAGCTCGAAAATGACAATATTGCCGCGGAAACCGGCTAGCGCACAGAAAAAATCCAGCAGTGACCGTCGAATGAATGGGTGTTGTGAGACGGACATCAGCGTAGTCCTGAGCGATGCCCCGCAAATACGGGGCAGAGTCGAAGGGAGCGACGTCCCGCAAACGCGGGGCGGAGTCGAAGCCCGCAGGGCGGATTATTCATCCCGTATGAATAATTCGGGTTAGCAGCGTGCAAGCCTTTCATCGTATCCCCACCCAGCTAAATCCCCTCAACTTTAAATAAGTTTCTCCGACATTCCATCTTCCAATTGCCCAAGATCGTGCAGACTCTTCACAGCGTGAGTGGAAAGACCACCGACACGGGGGATGTCATCATTGCGATCTCCCCATGTTCGGCGAAGAATAACCTTTTGATTTCCTTAGTGATAACACCATAGTCACTGGGCTCACCCTTGGTATAAGCCTGCCGTGGCATAGAACTAGCAACCTCCCGTCCATCAACGGTCCGTTCATTCCTTCACCCGCGGGGCCTTCTTAAGGAGCAACGCATACAGATGTGTGGCATCGTTGGCTATATCGGACCGCGACAGGCCGCAACCGTCCTCTTGCCTGCCCTCCGACGTCTCGAATATCGGGGATACGATTCTGCGGGCATTGCGACCGTCAATGGGGAAACCCTTGACGTGCGCAAAGCCGTGGGGAAGATCGTCAGGCTCGAAGCCTTGCTCGAAAAAGATCCTCCCCAGGGGTCTGTGGGTGTTGCCCACACGCGCTGGGCGACCCACGGGCGTCCCTCGGACGCTAATGCGCACCCCCACGTCGACTGTGGGTCCCGCCTGGCCATCGTTCACAACGGGATCATCGAAAACTATCGAGAGCTCCGCAAGATCCTCGCTCGAGAAGGTCATCGATTCCGCTCTGAAACGGATACAGAGGTCATCGCGCACCTGATCGAGCGGCACCGGGCGAACGGGCTGCCCGAGGCGGTACTCCAAGCTGTCCGGGAGCTCAGGGGCGCGTATGCCCTCGTCTGCGTCGCGGGCGATGCCCCCGACATGCTCGTGGCTGTTCGCCGCGGCAGTTCTCCGCTCATCATCGGTTTGGGGGATGGGGAAGTCTTCCTCGCCTCGGACATCCCGGCAATTCTTGGCGAGACGCGCGAAGTCCTTGTGCTGGAAGATGGAGAGCAAGCGCTCTTGACCTCCG